>NZ_QETG01000035.1:0-28374 GCF_003105055.1 Acinetobacter sp. AM
AAACTCATTCAAGACTTTCAGATTCTACCCCTTGGGCTAAATCCTTGTTTCTCAACAAGTTTTAATCAACATCACCGCCGATGGATGTGCATTCTACAGCATTTCACATACGTTGCAAGCATGTTTTTATAAATAATTTGACTGATGTTTATTTTTCAAACCATAAAATTTACAAGCTGTTGTTTTTTAATATTAATTAATTTTGAATTTTTTTAATTATTTCCAATCATTGCCATACATTTAAATTTAAGCCATTGTTTTTAACAAAAATATTAATAAACCACCTTTATTATTAGGCTTTATTTTGTTCAATTTGACTTTTATTCCATCAACTTATGCTGTTTATGTGATCACTATTCAAATTTACGCCTCATTTTTCGTCTTTGTCTGATACCAAAACAAAAAAAAGCCACCCTTTTACAAGAATGGCTGTGTCATATCTAAGATGATCTCTAGAACTTCATACTGATGCGTGCCCAGTAGTTACGTCCTATATTGTTGAATTGTTCTGTTGCAGCATAACCAAAGCCTGAACTCCCCAATTTATTTAAATGTTCCGCATAGTTCTTATCAAAGACATTATCAATCCCCACAGAAAGATCGATCCCCTTTTGCAAGTTATAGGTGCCATTTAAAGACAATGTGCCAAAACCTTTACTATCCGCGACATCATATCCAATGATATTGCCTTCACGGGAACTGGTGCGATCTTGTGCTGCAACGACACGCCACAGTAAACCGAGATTATATTTATCTTGTACATAGCGTAGGTTAAAACGTCCTTCTAATGGTGCAATTTGCGGTAAAGCGGTGTGATCCGTTGTATTTTCACCCCATGCATACATGGCACTGATGTCCGCTTGAATGTGATCTGTCAACTGGTAAGCCACACCTGCCTCAGCACCTGCAATGGTTGCATCGACATTTCTGCTTTTGGCTTCCAATCGCCCCATTGAACCTGTCGGTGTATATGCCACTAATATATAGTCTTGAATCAAACCTGCATAAACTGAAGCCCATGATTTAAATGCACCCTGTTCATATTGATAGCCTGCATCAAACTGTGCGGTTTTTTCATTCTCTAAATCGGCAAAGGTCGTACCTGTACTTTGATGGTATTTGGTACTAAACAATTCCCAATAATCAGGTACACGTTCTACATAACCCAAACCTGCGTAAGTTTTAACATGCTCTGCAAGTTCACTTTCAATTCGAATAAAGCCACTTGGCAAGGTTTCTTTGCGCTCTGTATCGGTGGCTAAGTTATCGATCTTCGCTTGATCGACGCGTGCACCTGTCACCAGTTTATGCTGATCATTGAATGTATAGCTCAATTCACCGAAAGCCCCATAGGATTGAAAATCCATATCAGTCACTCTAGGCTTATCCTTATAGGTATTCATCATCCCTTTACGTGCACTATGTTTATTATTTTGAACATCCAGTCCAGAAACTAAACTGATTCGATCCCAGTCTGTTGTCATTGCAACACGTGAATTTATTGTGCGACGCGCAACATTAGAAGCCATTGGCATAGACATTCCTCCTGCAGGAGTAAACTCACGCAGACTAAAATTATCCATGACATGATCGTTATAACTATAGTCCACTTGCGCTTCGATTTTTTTAATCACTTCACCCAGATTTTTCTTTTCAATATGCAGCCCCAGACTTTCACGGGCAAATTTCGAACCATCCATACTGCGTCCAGCATAGACTGCTTCACCGTCGCTTTTGCCGCCTTTTAGTTCCACCCATGTATCTTCATTTGGTGTCCAACCGAATGCCAGATCAGCATTCCATTTTTCCCAGTCCGAAGGCACTGTATTGCCAGCTCCATCTTGATAACTGTCTGCAACTGAACGATTGGCATTTAAACGTACATATTTGCTTTCATCCCCTACCGCAGCTTCAATATTGTGATCCAAACGTCCATAAGAACCCACCATAACACTGGCTTGACCACGATATGGCTTCTCGGAAGTGAGCTGTTCAGGTTCACGCTCAAATATAACGGTCGCAGCAGAACCAGTATGCGCATACTGAACAGTTTGTGGTCCTTTTACGACTGTGATTTTATCGTAGCTTTCAGGAGAAACATAAGAAGCAGGATTATCCATACGGCTTGGGCATGCACCTAAATTTTCCGTACCATCGGTTAATATTTTAATACGTGAGCCAAACATACCGCGGAAAGTGACATCGCCATTCGCGCCGCCATTTTTGATTTGGTTAAAACCGACAATGCTTTGCAAATAAGCAGCACCATCTACTGCAGGAATTGGTTGTGTCGGTTGTTTCGGATCCGCATGTACAATTAAGCCATTCGCATCATTACCTTGCTGGGCGGTCACGACAATAGGAGTCAAAATTTGAGGAGGTTGTACTTCTGCACTATAAGCAGTAACCGAATAACACGCGACACAAATCGCAGCCGATAAAGGCTGTAACAAGAATTTAGGCTGAGCCATATCAATCTCTCTAAAACATAAATAACACTGTGCCTAAGTCATAAGACCCAAGCGAAATAAAGCGGATTTATGCCCAGAGTGGCGGTGCCCGTCCTTGTGGGATAAGAAATAGTTGCTGTAGAACAAACCAAACATGCGCAAAGGCTTTTTGAAAAGCGATTAAACGAACTTGAATACGATCAAGTATTGGCTTTATGTCAAGTTCAGGCGGCAAGACTAAATTGCCATATACGGTACAGTATTGGCATTGATGACTTGCATCATGGTGATCATGAATATGCTGCTGTTTTTGTTCTACTTGATGATGTAAATGTTGCGTATGCTGCATAGCAGCAGTCTGCACGGCGTTTACAGTTTGAGAAGGGAGTAAAAGTGCACGCGTAATGGTTTCACAGACCGGAGCAACTTGATATTGCTTCGGCAGCAAAGGCTGTAAGAAAACAGCAATCTGTAAAAAAACTGCGACACATGCCAGCAGCAAACCACCACGGAAAAGCAAAAATAATCATCCTGCAATTAGTGCGGCATCAGTATAACAAAACCCAATCGGAATTGGGTTCATACTTAAAGATGATTTTGGGTGAGAAATTATCCGCGCTTGACTGCAACTTTCTCTTTTTGGCGCTGACGCGTCAATTTTTCCACTTTTTCACGCGCACGCTGACGCTTGAGTGGTGATAAATAATCGACAAATAATTTGCCGTTTAAGTGATCCATTTCATGCTGAATACAAACAGCGAGAAGTTCGTCTGCTTCTATTGTAAAGGATTGACCTTCAAGGTTAATTGCCTCTATTTTTACACGTGACGCACGCTCAACTTTGTCGTATATT
Source organism: Acinetobacter sp. AM (assembly GCF_003105055.1). Lineage (NCBI taxonomy): Bacteria > Pseudomonadati > Pseudomonadota > Gammaproteobacteria > Moraxellales > Moraxellaceae > Acinetobacter > Acinetobacter sp. AM. Next base: position 3,304 of record NZ_QETG01000035.1, read on the forward strand.
TGAGGCACTGATAAACAGCCTTCTTCATAAGGCTGGGTTTCTTCAGTCAATGGGGTAATTTTGGGGTTAATGAACACCATAGGCTGATCTTTATGTTCAGATAGATCCATAACAATCAACTGAATATGGCGGTCGACTTGGGTAGCGGCTAAACCAATGCCTGGCGCTTCATACATGGTTTCAAACATATCTGCAGCTAACTGACGAATTTCATCAGTAACTTCTTCGACGGGTTGTGCAATGGTACGAAGACGGGGATCGGGGAAACTTAAAATAGGTAATAAGGCCATAAACGTCCTCACTTATGCCATTGATCAAAAAACCAAATGAAGGAATGCTTCATCAAAAAAATGTGTGTAATATCGCTATTATAACGTAAATTACGTACATAATTTTAGGAATTATGATAATGAAAAAGGTTTTGAAGGGCATGCCATCTTTTAGTGCCTTGGGGTTTAAACAGCAATTGTTGGCACTGACCGTCGGTTTGGCGATCAGTGTTGGTTCTATCGCAGTGGTTGAAGCTGCACCAGCTCGTAATGTTAATCCACCTTCATTAAAAGCGGGTGCACCACAAGTTTATGTGGTGAAAAAGGGTGACACCCTCTGGGATATTTCGGGGAAATTTTTAGATAAGCCTTGGCGCTGGCCTGAAATTTGGGCAAGTAACCGTCACGTGAAAAATCCACACTGGATTTTCCCTGGCGATAAACTTTTACTGTGTAGCTATCAAGGTAAGCCCCTGATTGGCAAAGATGAAGGTGATGGCTGTGATGGTATTATTCGTCGTTATGCAGGGGGAACCAAGTTACAACCCCAAGTGCGAATTGAATCGTTAAATGATGCTATTCCTGTGATTCCATTAGACAATATTAAGCAATGGTTAGAACATTCAACCATTGTTGCTCCTGAGTCAGTGGACAATACACCTTATGTACTGGGTACCGCCGATCAACGCGTATTGGCAGCCAAAGGTCAAACCATCTATGCCCGTGGCAATGGCTTAGAAGTGGGGCAGCAATATGCGGTTTATCGCGAAGGCGACCCGTACACCCTCAACAATGAAAAAGGCAAAAAGTACAATGCTGGGCTTGAGTTGAATCAGGTGGCGACGGGCATAGCTGTTGCAAGTGAAAATGACATCACAACACTGGAATTAACAGATAGCTTTAATGCAGAAGTACGTCGTGGTGACCGTGTACTGCCTGTTTATGACCCAATGTTGCCTACCCTGTTCTATCCAACCATGGCGGAAGATGTAACGGCTGGGGGGCAAATTGTTCGGGTGATGGGCTCTATTGGCACTGCTGCCCAACACAGCGTCGTGACGATAGACCGCGGTAGTTTTGAAGGCGTACAAGTGGGCCATGTATTTAGCATCAACCAAAAAGGTGAACAGGTTCGAGACCCGAAAACCAAAGAAATGGTGCAATTGCCTGGACAGAAAATTGGTAACTTAATGGTATTTAAAACTTTTGATCACTTTAGCTATGGTTATGTGCTCGACAGTTCCTTACCAATCAAAATCGGTGCTTACATTCAACCACCGTTAATGGACGATTAATTCGGAGTTCCTATGCTGAAACCATTATCACAAGTGCAAATGGACATCATTACCTTGTGGTATTTGGTTCAGCACTCGCTCAGCAGTTTTTACAAACTAGAACAACACTTTGGTACAGCCCACAATGCAGTACAGCCTCACAATTTGCAGGGTTGGTCCAAATTAGGTTTACATAAAAATCATATTCAACGCGCGCAACAGTTTTACACAGCGCCTGAACAAAATAAGTTTCAGCACGTCATTCAGGAAATTCAGCAACATAGTGATTTTGTACTAAGTTATCACGATCCTGAATACCCACAACAACTGCTGCCTTATAGTGATAAACCCCCGATTCTGTTTGGACAAGGGCAACTTTCGCTCTTGATGCAGCCACAAATTGCCATTGTTGGCAGTCGTAAACCAAGTCCGCATGGTCGACAAATCGCCTATGATTTTTCGTACTATCTTAGTGAAAAAGGTTTTGTCATTAGCAGCGGCTTAGCACAAGGCATTGATGAGGCTGCACATCAGGGCGCTTTATCCCATCAACGTACACTGGCAGTGATGGGCACAGGACTTGATCAAACTTATCCTTCACAGCATCAGCAACTTCGCCAGCAAATTTTGCAGCAGTCGGGTGCTATCATCAGTGAGTTTTTACCCCATACTCCACCCCTGCAACATCATTTCCCGCGCCGCAATCGAATTGTCAGTGCACTCTCTTTAGGCGTGATTGTTGCTGAAGCCAGTTTAAAAAGTGGTTCGATCATTACCGCTAAACTTGCAGCAGAACAAGGCAAATTGGTGTTTGCGATTCCTGGACATATTTATAGTGAATTCCATCAAGGTTGCCATCAACTGATTCGTGAAGGCGCAATTCTGGTGGATCATCCTGAACAAGTCTTAGAAGACCTCGCTTTACCGACTCAATGGCAAGCGCAGCAGCAATCTCAGGGTGACTCAACCACACAACCACTCGCAAAGCCCGAGATTCCTGAGCATTTAATGTCGCTTTACAATCAACTGAACTGGACGGGCTATCCTTTGGATCATTTGGCCATCCATCTGAAGCAAGATACCGCCTCACTGACTGCCCAGTTGATGGAACTGGAGCTTTTAGGCTTATGTATGCAACAATCTGGGGTTTATTTGCGTTGTCGTCCCAGCCAATAAGGTTCAGAATAAGCCTTTGCTTAAATTAGGACACGAAAATGATTACCACCTCTGTTGCTGAAGCTGCCGATAGTTTAAAACGCGGACAGGTCTTGGCATACCCAACAGAGGCAGTGTGGGGATTAGGCTGTGATCCCTATAACGAAGCTGCATTTAATGAGATTTTAAAATTAAAACAGCGTCCAATTGAAAAAGGTGTCATCTTATTGGCTGGGCATATTTCCCAAGTCGAACACTTACTGGTAGGACTCACCCCAGAAATGCGTGACACAGTTATCGCCTCTTGGAGCCACTGCAACCCAACTGAACGTGCAACCACTTGGTTACTACCTGCGAGTGAGGACATTCCAATTTGGATCAAAGGCAATCATCCCAAAGTCGCCATTCGCGTGACCACTCACCCTTTATGTGTAGCACTTTGCAATGCATTTCATGGTTTTATCGTATCAACCAGTGCTAACCCTGCGGGACTTGAACCTGCACGTTCGCTGCAAGAAGCCAATAAATACTTTAACCATCATTTAACCTATCTAAACGGTGATTTAGGTTTAAGTCAGGAACCGAGTCGTATTTTAGATGCTGAAACAGGTCAAATTATTCGTGCATAAGCGAATAGAATAATGAATTTTATAGAAAATTTGGACAAAAAAAAGCTCAATCAAATAGGTTGATTGAGCATAAAAAGGATGTGTGTTAATCACATCCAGAGGGTTCGAAAATCTTGCTGAATGTTAGATTTAAAGTATTATTAAGAAATACTTAACCAATCATTCTTGATGTGAATATTATCTAACATTTCAAATCAAAATACAAATCCATTATCCCAGCTTAACTTTTGATTAAATGCATGATTAAAATGTGAAATTTTCTCAAAAAGTCAAACTATCCTTCTATTTTTAAAATATTTTTAAATAAATAATCATTTGACAGCATACAAATTTGCACTTATAACTGGTAGTTTAGTCCAAGAAAAATAAATCAATAAAATTTACTGTTTGGTTATTTATTCATCATATTGATTGACTCTGCTGCTTCAGATTGCGCCTGCCGTGATTTTATTTGTGCCATAGTAATCCCCGTAATAATAATGATCCCACCAATGGTGTGATGTATCGTCCACGCTTCATGCAACCAAAAATAAGCCAATACTGCTGTAAAAATGGGCATCAGATTCATAAAAATACTGGTTTGATTGGGCCCCAAACGCTGTACAGCAAGCATCCACACCCAAGGTGCAATCAGGGATGCAAATAAGCCTGCATATAAAACACTCGCCGTATTCTGCATATCTAAACGATCGATGCCCAACCATAGTACAAAGGGCAAATGATAAATCAGAGAAAATCCTATTTGTACGTACAAACTGATCATGAGTGGCACTTTCAGTTGCCATTTCTTTAAAAATACCCCGTAAAAAGCATAGAAGAACACTGCAATCACCATCAGCAGATCACCCCAATGCCCGCCTAAATGGAGTAGGGTCTGTAACTGCCCTTGTGCAATCACATAAAGTAAACCTAGAAATGACACCAAACTTCCCATGACAGCAAAACGATTAGGTACTTCTTTTAGAATAATGATGGAAACAAAAATAGTAAAAATTGGAATAAAGGCATTAATAATCCCCATATTAGTCGCAGTGGTATAATGCGCAGCGCTATATGCCAGACCTTGATAGAGCAACATACCAAAGGCACTGAGTATTGCAAATTGCTTCCAATGCAACGCAACTAACTGACGCTGCTGCCACACTTTGGGTAGCATCACTGGTGTCAGCACAATAAAAGCCACCAGCCAACGATAAAAACTAATGCTCACAGGTGAAATATAATCCGCGACATAACGCGTCACTGCAATATTCAGTGACCAGATAAAAACTGCAATCAAGGGTAGCATGACCGCCAATTTTGCCCATTTTTTTTGCTGCATTTGCCCACTCAGTTACAAGGTCTTAAATGACTATTGTGCTAAAAGTCTGAAATAATAAACATACGTTTTTTCAGACATTGATATGGCAAATTCATCCGTCTGGCATCCACCCCCACTTCGTATCAATATGGGCATCTTTCATGAACAGCTATGCATCCACTGGTTTATCTCAATTGATTGAAGTACATGAATATTTTTATGCAAGAAATGACGAAATTGCAGCACATTCTTGCATCTGGGGTGATTTTAATTTCAGTTTAAATGGTATTTTGGATTATGAAATTGAAGGAATACACCATTTATCTCCTCCCAATTACGGACTTTGGATTCCCGCCCATACTGCACATGCCTGCATTGCACGTGAAATTCAGCCGACCCATTATATTTGTATTCATCTCCATCCTGAGCTTTGCAAATACTTTCCCACAAAGACAAAAGCCGTCGAAATCAGTCCTTTTCTCCGCCATTTAATTAAAGAGGTTTTACGTCAAAAGCCTGTAACAACCTCTGCGGAATACGAACATTTACTTCATGTACTACTCGATCAACTGCGTACCGCACCTGCTTATGAACACTACCTACCTCAAACACAACACCGTGTTTTAAAGCCAATTTTACAACAACTGGCCAATCCGCAATGCTTTGCCAAAAGTTTGCAACAAATCCTCCATGAATTTCAGTTTACCGAAAGGCATTTACTCCGCTTAAGCCAACAAGAATTGCAACTCAGTCTCGCAGAATGGCGCAATCGAGCAAAAATTCTGTATGCGATTGATCAACTGCATGCAGGATCAACAGTTAAAAAACTGGCTTATGATTTGGGTTATCAACATAGTTCCAGTTTTATTGAATTCTTTAAGCGCTATACAGGACAAACGCCTGCGCAATTACGCGAATAAACCAGCAGCTTCAGCCTCTTTTTACTTCACTTGCAGGATTCAACTTGAAGTTGACGTGAATTCTCGTTACAACATCAACACCCGATAAAAATCAATGGATCTGTGTATGAACCAGTCTGTATATGACATTCCTGTAAAAACCATTCAGGGAGAGAACATCACCTTGAACCAATATCAAGGCAAAGTCCTTTTGATTGTCAATGTGGCATCAAAATGTGGTTTAACCCCACAATATGAAGGTTTAGAAAAACTCTATCAGCAACAAAAAGATCAAGGTTTAGAAATTTTAGGCTTCCCTGCCAACAACTTCTTGGCGCAAGAGCCAGGTAGTGATAGCGAAATTCAAGAATTTTGCTCAGTCAACTACCAAATTGATTTCCCTTTATTTTCAAAAATTTCTGTCGCAGGCGAAGATAAACATCCACTCTATGAAACCTTAATCAATGCCATTCCTGAACGCATTGGTGAAGGACCTTGGTGGAAAGATTTAGTCGATTATGGTCTTACCCCAAATGAACCACCAGAAGTACTCTGGAATTTTGAAAAGTTCCTCGTGAATAAACAAGGACAAGTGGTGGCACGTTTTGCACCTGACATTACCGCAGACGATCCGCGTATTGTGGATGCCATTCAAACTGAGCTGCAAAAATAATAGACTATTCTGAACATCAAGCAGTCATTCATTGGCTGCTGATGTTTTAAAAACCTCTTCTTAATTTCTTCATTATTTTAATATTTATACAACATTAAATTCAAATTAACTCAATCACTTACTGCTTTAATAGACCGATCAGAACAAGATAGAAAGTTTAAGGTTGGTAGATCATGAATCGTTTAGTACAAGCTGTTGTTTTCTCTTTATCCACTGCGTTAGTGGCAGCTCCCGCTTTTGCTGCTCCACAAAATTCGCAAGATCACAAACAACACGCAACTCAGAATCACAATAATGCAAATCATCAAAGCATGCATAACGACGCTTCAAGTCACCATGCACAAAATCAACATAAACCCGCAAGCAATAATAAAGCTGGGAATAAGCAAATGACTCGCCCATCGGCGACATGGAAACCAGGTAATCCCGTTCCAACGCAATACCGTGGTCAGAGTTACAAAGTTGACCACAGTAAATACAAAAAATTAAATAAGCCAGGCAAAAATGAACAGTGGATCAAAGTGAATGGCGATTATGTTTTAACCAATGTGTTAAATCACAACATTATTAAAATCGTACCAGGAATGTAAGATTTCCCAAAGATCAAAAGAGTGCGACCAGCACTCTTTTTTATAGCTCCCCCTTTTTGTTGTTGCTTTGCAGCCTGACTTTGGAAAGTGAAGTAGTCGTTTTATAATTTCTTTAAAGCGATACAATGTTAAATTGAGACCAGTCAAGATTATGAAAAAACTTCTGCAAGGTGCCTTACTACCTTTTGGTATTTTTGTTGCTGCAATCAGCTTATTCGGTTGTAATCAGGCGACAGAACAGGATACTCAAACAGCAAATTCCACTGACGTAGAAGAACACAGTCCTTCTCATAATAATCCTGAGACCGAATTAAAAAATGGCAACATGATTTATGTGGTCCGTGATGTTGCCGACATGCAATTAAAAGCAGGTGACTACGTCCAACAACTGAAACAAACTCAAACTGACGTAGAGCAAGCTTTAACAGATAAAGACCAGCAAGCACTACAAACATCAGTCAATGCTCTGCATCAGCAACTCACAGACTTCAACCGTGCGTTAAATAGCTTAGATTTAAAAAGTCAGGAAGTTGACTCTATTCGACAAAACATCATGTCTACCAACCAACAAGTCCTCGATTTACCTTATTTAAATGGCAAAGTTGACCTTCAATCAGTCGATTTACACAAAATTGAACAACAAATGACTTCGGTGCAAACAGAAATGCTCAAATTGGCCAAGATGTTACTGTTACAGCCCGCATCAAGTGAAAAAGCATCATAAAAGCATTAGAGGATTCATCGGATATTTTCAATGCGATGAATCCCCTATATCCATTTAAAGATTAAAATCAATCACGATTCGCCCATCAATTTTGCCCTGCTCCATCCGCTCAAAAATATCATTGATATTTTCTAAAGGCTCTACGTGAATATGGGCTTTTACTTTGCCACGTGCTGCAATATCTAAGGCTTCTTTCAGGTCTAAACGTGTCCCGACAATCGAGCCCCGAACAGTAATGCCATCCAAAACCATGTCAAAAATAGAGAGATCGAACTTCCCAGGTGGCAAGCCATTCAGCACCATTGTTCCACCGCGACGCACAATTGAAACGGCCTGTTCAAATGCTTTGGGTGATACCGCAGTCACCAGTACCCCATGACAGCCCTCACCCGTCGCCTCCAACACTGCATCTTTAACATTAACTTTCAGCGCATTCACGCCAACATCTGCACCTAGCTGTTTTGCCAACTCTAGCTTAGTATCATCGACATCAATCGCAACTACATTAAAGCCCATAATTTTGGCATACTGCACCGCGACATGCCCTAAGCCACCAATACCTGATATTGCCACCCAATCCCCTGTTTTGGCTTCCGTCATTTTAAGCCCTTTATAGACGGTTACCCCCGCACATAAAATCGGTGCAATTGCGAACAAATCAACGCCGTCTGGGATCACGCCAACATAGTTACCATCAGCCAAACAGTATTCTGCAAAACTGCCATTGACCGAATAACCTGAATTTTGTTGTTGTTTACATAAGGTTTCCCAACCGGCATAACAATGATCACAATGCCCACACGCCGAATATAGCCAAGGAATACCCACCACATCACCTACTTTCAGATGACTAATACCTGCGCCTATCTCAATGACTTTACCCACCCCTTCATGACCAGGAATGAAGGGCAAGTGTGGTTGAATAGGCCAGTCCCCATGCATCGCATGTAAATCGGTATGACAAACACCCGTCGCAATCATTTTGACCAAAACTTTACCATCACTAATTTTTGGAATTTCAACGTCTTGAATTTGTAAAGGTTGATTGAATGCAGTGACGACTGCGGCTTTCATTGTTGTTGCCATCTTTTACGCTCCATAACCCAAAGTGAGTCAGACTTTTATTAAGAACTGTGCTCAACCAATAACATAAACATAGGAGATTAAGGATAGGCCTTTTGTTGTTTTTTTGAACAATATTTCAAATATTCATCTAAGCAACACAAAATGTGTATGGTAATAAAAAAGGCCACTAAGTAGCCAATTTTCTATTTTTATTCAAAGGATGTTTAGCCTGTTCGCCATTTTTGAAAGGCGGTTTGCATCGCCTGTGTTTGCTCGGATGAAACCTGATGTTGATGTAAATAGCTAAAGTCGCCACGATATACTGCATCCACAATCGTCTTGGCTAAAACCGCAATGCTCTCTCTGCCTTGCTGCTGATAAACATCAATCTGTTCAGCAGTGAGAAAGATGTCCCAACAAGAGACCACCGAACTCATGTCCACCGCGATTCCCAAATAGTATTGATGATCATCTTGATAAAGTTCCCAAAAATGTGGTTCTTGTTCTATCAGTTGCATGCTCTTATTCACTAAAAAATACTACATCAACATACAACCACTATTGCACAAAATATATATAACTTTAGGTATACCATTACATAGTTAATAAAATTTTGGTGTATAACTTGTAGATTAATTTTTAACTACATACTATGTGATTTAATTACGATTAAATCACTTAACCACATGAAAACAAATATTTTTGAGTTTTATGACTCTGCAACTCAGGTTTGGAACAAATTTTCTGATGATAAAATTATTCTAGAAAAAGATGAGCCTCCACCACCACCTGCCCCCACTTCAATTGATGAGATAGAAGCTGAAAAAAAGAAAATTCAACTTCAAAAACAAAATTTAGAAAATATTTCTCAAAAACTTAAAGCAGCGATTCAAATGCCTAATATTATGGTATTAGCTGGTAGTGGTACTTCCTTAGGCCCCATAGTCGGAGGCCCTTCAATGTGGAATTTATGGGAACTATGTACTACTAATGAAATGGAAGCACTGTCTAACGATACTTTTGTAGAAAATGGATACGACCTACGCCTATCTGTCGAAGAATATAAAAATATAGAATTATGCCTTTCTCATTGTGAAGCCCATCTTCAAATTTCCCCTGAGCATAAGAGTATTAAAACAAAAGATTTCGTACTTAAGTGTAAAGACATTATCTTAAATGCCTGTAATTTTATAAAAGATGATCAAGTACAATTGGTTAACCATAAGGAATTTATTAGAAAACTATCCAAAAGAAAATCTAAAGATCCACGCATCAAACTATTCACTACAAACTATGATACCTGTTTTGAAGATGCTGCTAGCAAATTAGGTATTACTGTTATTGATGGCTTTTCTTTTTCATTTCCAAGAATTTATGATCCTAAGTTTTTTGACTTAGATATCGTTAAACGCAGTCAAAATATAAACTCTAATAATATCCACTATCTTGAGGGTGTATTTCAGCTTTATAAATTGCATGGCTCTGTAAATTGGAAAAGAGAAAACATATTTTCTATTCAACAAGGAAATGATGTGACTGCTCAAAATAGTTGCATGATTTTTCCTGCAAAAGGTAAATATCAACAATCTTATGTCCAACCGCACTTAGAACTCATTTCTAGATTTACACAAGGTTTACGGGAACCAAATACATGTCTTCTTATCGCTGGATTTGGTTTTAATGATGATCATCTATCAGAACCAATTTTGTCTGCAATTTATTCGAATCCACATTTAAAAGTAATTATTTCCACCCCAAGTCTGAAAGCTGATTTTGAAAAAACTTCATCAAATCCATCCCCTTATTGGGATAAGTTTAAACATGTAACAGACACCAGAAAAAATGACGAAATAATATTTATAAATTGTGACTTTGGAAAATTATCAGAGTTAATTCCAGACCTAACTGCCTTATCACCAGCAGAAAACCTGTATGAAAGCTTACGTTCAGCATTTGGAGGTACTCATGACTAAGAGCACCATTAACCCTGAACTTTTATTTGGCAAAGTAAATTCTATCAATGCAAATAGCGTGCATTTTGAATATATAAATAATCAACATGAACCCACTTATTTCAGAGGGAACCGCTATGGAAAAGGTGAAGTTGGTGAATTTATAATCATTGAAAGTCAGGTGAATTTAGTATTAGGCCGTATAGTAGAAATAAAAAAAGATGATTTAGCTAAATCAAATTTAGAAATTGTAGGAAAAATTCAGCTTTTAGGAACTATTCAAATGGATACTTTAAGAGTATCGGCAGGAGTAGACTACTACCCAAGTATCAATGACTTAATTTATTCAGCACCACATGAGTTTATTGCTTCAATCCCTGAAAAAATGCAAAAAGATGAAGCGAAGATTGTTTTAGAAATAGGTTCTATTGATCTTGATCAAGATTGCTCAATCAAAGTTACGCCTGAAAAACTTTTTGGTCGTCATCTAGGAATATTAGGTTCAACTGGTGGAGGTAAAAGCTATACAACCGCTAAAATATTAGAAGAATGTCTTAAACACCATCCAAGAATTATTCTCTTAGATGCAACTGGCGAATACAAAGATTTTAATCAAAGAGGTGTATTCCACTTACATCTTGGCAACCCAATTAATCCTGCTAATAAGACCACAGAATGCTATCTACCTCCAGAATGTTTCTTAGAAACTGACTTTCTTGCATTATTTGAGCCTTCAGGAAAAGTCCAAGGACCAAAATTTCGAGAAGCTCTAAAAAGTTTAAAACTAGCAAGAATAAGAAGTGATCTATATGAATTTGAATACATTTTAAAAACTGATCAACCTAAAGGTCCTTTTAATGATCTATATAAAAACATTAACCTTGATGATCCAACTTTGAGTTTCAATTTAAACCATTTATCTTTGCAGATTGAACAAGAATGTGTTTTCCCTGATGCAACAAATTGGATTGATAAAAAACCAATTAAAGATATTACAAAATGGGGGAATCATGATGGTAATTCTTTTGCTAATTGTCTTTCATTAATTAGCCGAATTACAACTATTATTAATTCACCTCCTTTTAATACACTTTTCCATCCAACACCTAAAAACATTTCACTAATAGAAAAGATCAAAGGATTCTCATCATCTATTGATCCAAATCATAAATTATTACGCATTGATCTAAGTGGAATCCCTTTTGAATATAAAGCACGCGAAATTATTGCAAATTGTATTGGACGTTCTTTATTAAATGAATCAAGAAATAGGGCTTTTTCAAATAAACCTGTTGTTATTGTTCTTGATGAAGCTCATAACTTCATAGGTAAAACTATTGGTAATGAAGATACTTTAGCCAAACTCGATGCCTTTGAACTCATTGCAAAAGAAGGTCGTAAATTTGGATTAAATATTTGTTTAGCAACTCAAAGACCACGTGATATCACTGAAGGTGTTCTCAGCCAACTTGGCACATTAATCGTTCACAGGCTAACTAACGATCGAGACCGCGAAATTGTTGAACGAGCCTGTGGAGAAATTGATAAAGCTGCATCCGACTTCCTTCCAAGCCTACAACCAGGTGAAGCAGTCATTATTGGTAATGATTTCCCTATTCCCTTAACTATTAATATTAAAACACCAACAATTAAACCCAATTCAGAAGGTGCAAATTTCCAAGAAAATTGGGCATAAAAAAGCCACCTTTCGGTGGCTTTTTCAATCTCAAACCGTCTCTTATTGAGCGCGGTTTTTGATTTTGCGGATGGTTTCCAACTGAGCAGCAGTTTCTGCAAGAGCAGCCAAAGCAGCAGCCGAGTCCAAGTCGCTCTTTTGATTTGCAAGCAATTGTTCAGCGTGTTTACGCGCTTCTAAAATTGCAGCTTCATCTAAGTTTTCTGCACGGACTGCAGTATCTGCAAGTACCGTAACAACATGCGGTTGAACTTCTAAAACACCACCAGATACATAGATTAACTCTTCTGTACCGTTTTCCAACAGAACGCGAATCGCACCCGGTTGAAGTAAAGTTACTAGTGGCGCGTGACCAGGCATAATACCCAATTCACCACCAGCACCTTTAGCAATTAGCATCGTTACAGTGCCAGAGTACAAAGACTCTTGAACACTTACAACATCACACTGCATAGTCGCCATGAGAATCTCCTAAATTAGGTAACTAATTAAAGTTTCTCAGCTTTAGCAATTACTTCGTCAATACCACCAACCATGTAGAACGCTTGTTCTGGAATGTGATCGTATTCACCAGCTAAAAGACCTTTAAAGCCACGAATCGTTTCTTTAAGCGGTACAAGTTTACCAGGAGCACCAGTAAACACTTCAGCTACGTGGAACGGTTGAGAGAAGAAACGTTGAATTTTACGCGCACGGTAAACAGTCAACTTATCTTCTTCTGCAAGTTCGTCCATACCAAGAATCGCGATGATGTCTTTCAATTCTTTATAACGTTGAAGAACGTTTTGAACTGAACGAGCAATCTCGTAATGCTCAGTACCCACTACAAGTGGATCTAACTGACGTGAAGTTGAGTCAAGTGGATCGATCGCTGGGTAAATACCAGAAGATGCGATGTCACGGCTCAATACTACAGTTGCATCTAAGTGAGCAAACGTAGTCGCAGGTGATGGATCTGTTAAGTCATCGGCAGGTACGTATACCGCTTGGATTGACGTAATCGAACCAGACTTAGTCGATGTAATACGTTCTTGAAGAACACCCATCTCTTCTGCAAGCGTTGGTTGGTAACCTACTGCAGATGGCATACGACCTAGAAGTGCTGATACTTCAGTACCTGCTAGTGTATAACGGTAGATGTTGTCGACGAACAATAGTACGTCACGGCCTTTGCCGTTTTCGTCTTTCTCGTCACGGAAGTACTCAGCCATGGTCAAACCAGTCAACGCTACGCGTAAACGGTTACCCGGTGGCTCGTTCATCTGACCGTAGACCATTGCTACTTTGTCAAGAACGTTTGAGTCTTTCATCTCGTGATAGAAGTCGTTACCTTCACGAGTACGCTCACCAACACCAGCAAACACAGATAAACCTGAGTGCGCTTTCGCGATGTTGTTGATCAACTCCATCATGTTTACAGTTTTACCAACACCGGCACCACCGAACAGACCAACTTTACCACCTTTCGCGAACGGGCATAGTAAGTCGATGACTTTAATACCAGTTTCTAAAAGGTCAGTAGAAGCTGCTTGTTCAGCATAAGAAGGTGCTTGACGGTGAATTGGCAAACGCGCTTCAGTCGCAACTGGACCAGCTTCGTCGATTGGGCGACCAAGAACGTCCATGATACGACCCAAAGTCGCTGTACCCACTGGTACAGAGATTGGTGCGTTAGTATTCGTTACGTTCAAACCACGCTTAAGGCCTTCAGTAGAACCCATTGCAATAGTACGAACTACGCCATCACCAAGTTGTTGCTGAACTTCTAATGTAGTTTCAGTGCCATCAACGTGGAGAGCGTCATAGATCTTAGGAACGCTGTTACGTTCAAACTCGACGTCGATAACCGCGCCGATGATCTGAATGATACGACCGCTACTCATTGCTGTCTCCTCAATTCAAAATAATGTTAAACGGCAGCGGCACCACCAACGATCTCAGAAATTTCCTGAGTAATCGCGGCTTGACGCAGCTTGTTATAAATAAGTTGTAGGCTCTTGATCAAATCACCTGCGTTGTCCGTTGCAGCTTTCATTGCAACCATACGAGCTGACTGCTCACACGCGATGTTTTCGATCACGCCTTGATATACCACAGACTCGATATAACGAACCAATAAGCCATTTAAAAGCTGTTCAGCTTCAGGCTCATAGATATAATCCCAACCGTATTGACGGTTAAGGGTCTTGTTTTCTTCAGCAGTTGCTAAAGGAACAAGTTGTTCGATTTTTTGATTTTGAGTCATGGCATTGACAAAGCCGTTTGACACAAGATAAATACGATCTAACTCGCCTTTATCAAACGCGTCTAACATCACCTGTACAGAACCAGATAACTGTTCAAGGCTTGGTGTATCGCCGACATTTGTCGTAGCACCCAGCACTTTACCGCCGTAGTTTTTAAAAAACGAAACCGCTTTTTGACCAATTAAAGCAAATTGAACTTCAATTGACTGCTCTTGTTGCTGTTGTACGTGTTTAACCACTTTTTTGAACAAGTTAATGTTCAAACCACCAGCAAGGCCACGATCTGAAGACACAATGATATAGCCAACGCGCTTTACAGGGCGTTCAACCATATAACGGTGTTTGTATTCAGGATTCGCTTGAACCAAGTGAGCAATTACACGGTGCATATTTTCGGCATACGGACGGCCTTGAGCCATGCGCTCTTGCGCACGACGCATCTTAGAAGCTGCTACCATCTGCATCGCGCGAGTAATTTTCTGCGTGCTTTTGATACTAGCTACTTTGGCGCGAATTTCTTTTAAATTTGCCATACGCTTAACCTAGTATTCGAAGGCCCTTTCGAGCCCTCGAAGGTTGATCCGTGAACCAAACCAAAACTAAATCCAACTGAAGTTGAAATTAGTAAGTTTGAGTCGCTTTAAAGCTTTCAATACCTGCTTTGATTGCAGCTTCGATGTCTTTGTTGTAATCACCAGTTTCATCGATGTTTTGCATTAACGCAGCATTTTCTGAACGGAAGTAAGAGATTAACGCAGCATCAAAGTCTACGATTTTCTTCACTTCAACGTCAGCCATGTAGCCTTCGTTAGATGCATAAATTGAAACAGCTTGGTCAGCAATTGAATATGGAGCATATTGTTTTTGCTTCATTAATTCAGTTACACGTTGACCATGTTCAAGTTGCTTACGAGTTGCTTCATCAAGGTCAGAAGCGAACTGAGCAAACGCTGCCAATTCACGGTATTGCGCCAAAGCAGTACGGATACCACCAGACAATTTTTTGATGATCTTAGTCTGCGCTGAACCACCAACACGAGATACAGAGATACCCGCGTTCACAGCAGGACGAATACCTGCGTTGAATAATGATGTTTCAAGGAAGATCTGACCGTCAGTGATCGAAATTACGTTCGTTGGTACGAATGCAGATACGTCACCCGCTTGAGTTTCAATGATTGGCAATGCAGTTAATGAACCTGTTTGGCCTTTAACTTCACCATTCGTGAATTTCTCAACATAGTCAGCAGAAACGCGCGAAGCACGCTCAAGAAGACGAGAGTGAAGATAGAATACGTCACCTGGATACGCTTCACGACCTGGTGGACGACGTAACAATAATGAAATTTGACGGTAAGCAACAGCTTGCTTAGACAAATCATCATAAATGATCAGTGCATCTTCACCGCGGTCACGGAAGTATTCACCCATTGTACAGCCAGAGTATGGAGCCAAGTACAACATTGCTGCTGGATCGGCTGCAGCTGCTGCTACAACAGTGGTATACGCCATAGCGCCAGTTTCTTCTAGCTTGCGCACAACGTTAGCAATAGTCGATTGTTTTTGACCAATCGCTACGTATACACATTTAATGCCAGAGTTTTTCTGAGCGATGATCGCATCGATCGCCATTGCTGTTTTACCAGTTTGACGGTCACCAATGATCAACTCACGCTGACCACGGCCTACAGGGATCATTGTATCTACTGACTTATAACCAGTTTGTACAGGTTGATCCACTGATTGACGCCAAATTACGCCTGGTGCTACTTTTTCAACAGCATCAGTTAATTTTGCATCAATAGGGCCTTTACCATCAATTGGGTTACCCAAAGCATCTACGACACGGCCTAAAAGTTCTGGACCAACCGGAACTTCTAATACACGACCTGTGCAACGTGCTTTTTGACCTTCTTGAAGGCTTAAGTAGTTACCTAAAACAACGACGCCCACTGAATCCTGTTCTAGGTTCAGTGCCATACCGTATAAGCCGCCGTCGAATTCGATCATTTCACCGTACATTGCATCAGCAAGGCCGTGAATACGCACAATACCGTCGGAAACCATAACAATGGTTCCTTCGTTTTTAGCGGTCGCGCTGGTGTCCAGATCGCCGATACGCTGTTTAATGAGCGCACTGATCTCGGATGGATTCAGTTGTTGCATTGCGCTATACCTCAATCTTTATTAAGTTCAGTCTTCTAATACGCAGCTTTTTTCAAGCCTTATTACGCAAGAAGACGAGTCCGCATTTTTTCAAGCTTGTTAAGCGCAGAGTCATCTATCACTTGGTCGCCTGCACGAATAACAACACCAGCAATAAGCTCTGGTTTAACTTCTACAGTTACATTTACCGCAGCTTCGAATTTTTTCTCTAAAGCATGTGCAAGCAATTGTTCTTGTACAGAAGTCATAGGGAATGCAGATTCAATCACTACATCCACCGTATTGTTATTCTGTGATTTGAGCTGTTCATATTCCGCATAAATTTCAGGAAGAAGTACCAAACGGTTATTTTCAGCAAGCAATGTCAAAAAGTTTGACACTGCTGCAGTTTGGTCTTCGCCTAATACTTTTGCAAAAAGACTTACCTGCTCAGCAGGAGTAAGCTCAGGGCGAGTTAAGAAAGCTGAAAATGCTTCGTCTTGCACCGCAGCACTGAGCAAGTTTAATGCAGATGACCAAGAGTCAGTTGCATTTTGCTCAGAAGCGTAAGCAAATGCTGCCTTAGCGTATGGGCGTGCCAACGTCAAGAGTTCAGCCATAATCCGCCTCTCTTAAAGTTTAGCAGCCAGCTGAGTCAGCATGGCATTGTGAGCTTCTGCATCAACTTGCTGGTTCAGGATTTTCTCCGCACCAGTAACTGCCAAAGCAGCAACTTGTTGACGCAATTCTTCGCGAGCAGAATTGATTTCAGTATCAACAGCTTCTTTCGCTTGTTGACGAATACGCTCACCTTCAGCCGCAGCTTGAGTACGCGCTTCTTCTACCAATTGTGCACCACGACGGTTCGCTTGTTCGATCAATTGAGCCGCTTGCGCTTTCGCCGCGTCTAATTCAGCTTTCACTTGAGCTTGCGCATCCGCAAGATCAGCTTTTGCTTTTTCAGCAGCGTTTAAGCCATCAGCAATTTTACGCTGACGCTCACTAATCGCATTGATTAGTGGTGGCCATACGAATTTCATACAGAATGCGACAAACATCGCAAATGCAATCGCTTGACCAATCAATGTGAGGTTGATATTCATTTCGCTATTCCTCAATAGTTTAATTTAGGAATTAAGCTGATTAACCTACAAATGGATTAGCGAAGATGAAGAACAAGCCAATACCAACACCGATCATAGGCACAGCATCAAGAAGACCCGCGATTAAGAACATACGAGTTTGAAGTTGTGGAGCCAATTCTGGTTGACGAGCAACAGCTTCAAGGAAGCGACCGCCTAAAAGACCAAAACCAATCGCAGTACCTAAAGCACCAAAAGCGATCAAGATAGCAGATGCAATTGCAACTAGACCTAAAGTGAGTTCCATGATAATTCCTCAGAGGTTAGGTTTATACCAAATTAAAGTAAAAAAATTTTAAGCCCAACCATCCATTGATAGTTAGGCAGTACCATTAATGTTTTTCGCTTGCCATGCTCAAGTATACGATAGTCAGCATCATGAAAATGAACGCTTGTAACGTAATAACAAGAATGTGGAAGATCGCCCAAGGCACAGACAGAGCCCACTGGATCCAGAACGGTAATAATGCGATAAGGATGAAGATTAACTCACCTGCATACATGTTACCGAAAAGTCGTAGAGCCAATGAAACTGGACGTGCAAGGAATGTTACCAATTCAAGAATTAAGTTCACTGGAATCAGTAACGCTTTTGCAACTGGGTTACTTGGATTAAATGGGTTAAGTGCCAATTCGCCAACGAAACCACCAATCCCTTTTTCACGGATACTGTAGAACAAGATGAGTACGAATACAGATAAAGACATACCTAAGGTAATGTTTGGATCTGTAGAAGGTACAACCTTGAAGTAAACGTGATGAGGATCCATACCAAATACGTTAGAGCCAATAATTCCTGCAAGATGTGGAATGAAATCTACTGGAAGTAAATCCATCGCATTCATCAGGAAAATCCACACAAAAATCGTGAGGGCTAAAGGTGCAATCAAACGTGATTTGCCATGGAAAGTGTCGCGAACACTTGAGTCCACAAACTCAATGATCATTTCAATTGCAGACTGGAACTTGGTCGGAACACCAGAGTTTGCAGCTTTCGCCACACACCAGAATAACAAACAGAAAATCACACCAAGAGTGATAGACCAACCCATTGAATCCAAGTGAATAGCAGTGAACCCCATCTGTTGAGCTTCAGCACCAGTCTCGGCCAATTTCCATGTCCCGTCTGGCATTTTGCCATAGGTCATATTGGTCAAGTGATGCTTGATATACTCGGTCGAAGTAAGGGCATGTTCTTCAGCAGCCATAAATCACACCTGGTCAATGTCAAATACAAATAGAGTAAGCGAATATCGCATGCTGCGTGATATCTCGCTTATCTCCAAAAAAACTTTTCAATTTAGCTGCGCTTAAACTCGTTTTTGTAGACGTGACACCCAAAAAGGAGCGACCCACGACATGGTTTGAACGAGGATAAAACCACAAAACAACGCCCCCGGAGATAACGGTTGGACATTGCTTAAAATTAAAATAAATCCGACGATCACAATCGTAAACTTGCCCATCATCCCCCGATACATATTTGCAAGTACCTGTTTGGATGCTCTCGCTCCTGCAGCTCGAAACGACTGCCATGAAAAATAACAACTTGCGAGCCAGCAAACACCCGCACCAAGTGCGGCACTTAAAGCTGCCGTTGCATCTTTCAAAACCCACGCCAACAAGGCTGACACAGGAATCATAAATGCTTGCAAGATGACTAATGCTTTCGCTAATCGTCGATCAATCAAGCGACTAGTTCGGCTCATTATTTATTCACTCACAGCATAAATGCTTGACAAGTTTAACTGATGATCGTTTTTAATCGCAGGCATTATAGAGTTACACCCCTGAACATGCAATCATTTCCCGACCTAAGTCGAGTTTTTTTCAATACGATAACGGTCTAGCTGTTGCTTAAATATTGATTATTTTCACTTCATTGGCGTGCAGTTAATACACAATTTTTGACTTGTTGCGCCAAGTCTGACCATGCAGAAATGAAGTTATTTTCTGCTGTTAAACTTTCGTCAACCGCCTGAAACACAATAGGTTGAAGTTTTTGATACTGATTGGCACTGGCATGAGCTTCTGCCAGTAAGCACATTTTCTTTTGCCCACGATGATCGTTCAAATATTTGATTTGTGCCAAGGTTGGCGCAATATGTGGATCATCAGTCATTGATCCAGCAAGCTTCAAATGTAATGGACGTTCCAAATACTGATAAGCATCGTGATACGCCCAATATGGCCGCGCTGCACCTTGGCTTTGGAATTTCTGTGCTGTGCTAAACATCTGCTTGGCAAATGCTTGTGCATTGTGCCAATACTTATCGCGATATTGAGGTTGCTGCTGTGAACGCAAGGCTGCAATAAAGAACCCGATACGCACCGCATTGTTTGGATCTAACCACACATGAGTATCGACTGTATTGGCTAAAGGTGCACCTCGAGTACTACGTTGTGGCAAAGTTTTGACCAAGCCAGAAGACAAAATAGAAACCGCTTTAGGATTATTATGCAGCAATTTATCCAGTGGTGCTTCATGGGCTTTACCGAGCCAAATCACCAATCCAGCGTCTTGTATCGCCTTGCGATGTGCGGGTGTTAAAGACACATCATGCCCAGTTTGGTTTTCCAAGAGTAAAACTGGTCGCTCCACCCCTTTTGTGACTTCTTGTGCAATCAAATATAACGGATGCGTTGAAACAACAAGACTTTGAGTCCACCCCACAGTACTTAGAATGGACAGTAAACAAAAAGCAAATAGACGAGACATGATTACACAGCACTAAACTTTATCTAGTGTTATAATATAACAACTCAACAAAAATACCTACGTCTAATCGTAACTTAAAGCCGTTCATGTTAAAATTTAATGTCAATTCTTTTATTTCAAGCCCGAACTGAGGTTGCTATGAGCTTATGTTCGCATGAACACCACAATGCATTACATGGCGTACATGATCATCATAATGTCGCAACACGCCTTGCTGAAGCAGAAAGTCTCTGTGCAGCCACTGGAGCGCGCTTAACTCCACTTCGTAAAGAAGTGCTCGAACTGATTTTGACTGCACATGGTCCAATGGGGGCTTATGATTTACTCGCCAAGATTAAAAGTGAATCAGATCGTCCTGCTGCGCCACCGACCGTTTATCGCACGCTTGATTTCTTATTAGAAAAGGGACTCATTCATCGGCTGACTTCGATTAATGCCTATATTCCCTGCTGCCATCCCCGCGAAGGTCACCAAGCCGCATTTTTAATTTGCACAGAATGTCATATTGTGAAAGAAGCATCTTCCGAAGGTCTATTACAACAATTAGATGCGCTTGCCACTTCTGATCATTTCACTGCACAACACAGCATTATTGAGATTTCTGGAAAATGTCAGAATTGCAGCCAAGCGAATTAAGCACTCCTGTACTAATTGCTTTAGAGCAAATTAGCGTCCGTATCGATGACCGTGACATTCTGAAACAGATTGATTTTTCGATTCACGAACAAGAAATTGTTACCTTAATTGGCCCCAATGGTGCAGGGAAATCAACTCTGATCAAAGTGCTCTTGGGCATTTTAAAACCCAATGCTGGACGAATGCTATCGACACGTAAACTTAAATTTTCTTATGTACCGCAGAAGTTTAACCCATCGCACAGCCTACCCTTACGTGTGAAGGACTTACTCGATTTAGAGTCCTGCCCTGCTGCAATTAAACAAGAAATTATTCAAGATACAGGCATTGCCAAACTGCAAAATTCAAAAGTACAACAACTGTCTGGTGGCGAACGACAACGTGTGTTATTAGCACGGGCTTTGCTGCGTCAACCTGACCTTTTAGTCCTCGACGAGCCCATGCAAGGACTTGATATTCAGTCTGAAGCAGAACTGTATGATTACGTCCGCAGCCTGCCTGAAAAATATCATTGTGCCGTATTGATGGTGTCGCATGATTTACAGTGGGTGATGCAAGGTACGCAACGCGTGGTCTGCCTCAATAAACATATTTGCTGTAGCGGTTTACCTGAAAATATTCAACAGCATCCAGAATACCAAGCCATTTTTGGCACCAACCGTGTGTTCTATCAACACCATCATGATCATTGTGCTCATGGAGATAGTGCCACAGCCTGCCAACATGATCCTCGCCCTCATATTCACCCTGAACCGGAAGCCTAATAGATGTTGGAATGGTTAGATCTGCTATTACCTGCTTGGACCATGGGGACATTATTGGTGTTTTTAACCGCACCTTTGGGCTGTTTGATGCTTTGGCGTCGTATGTCGTTCTTCGCCGATACTATGGCACATGGCACTTTATTGGGCGTGGCGATTGCGGGTGCCCTCAGTTTACCGTTTTGGGTCGGTGTCACTTTACTGGCATTTATGTTGGTCGCTATTTTATGGGTACTCCATGATCCACGCCTACCCAATGATGCCTTGCTAGCCCTCTGTTCAGCTACTTTGCTGTGTGCAGGCTTAATGTTGATTCAACATTTACCAAGTTTAAGACCTGAATTACTCAGTTATTTATTTGGTGACTTGCTCACCATTGCTTGGTCAGATTTACCTATGTTTGCGATTGTGATTGCACTGGCACTGGCAGTACTGTTCAAATATTGGAAAGCCCAAATCCAAATTGCGATTGATCCCGATATTGCAATCAGTGAAGGCGTGAATGCCAAATGGCAACGTTTAGTATTTATGCTACTGCTTGCTGTATTTACCGTTTTGGCGTTACGCGCGGTTGGCTCTTTATTGATGGGGGCACTGCTGGTCATTCCTGCATTAACCGCGCGCTTACTTGCACATTCCCCTAAACAAATGGTGGTTTGGGCCTTTGTGATGGCGCAGTTTGGTGTGAGTGTGGGTTTATGGTCAAGTGCTGCGCTCAATACCCCAACAGGTCTCAGCATTGTGCTGTGTATGGCATTGGTTTTTGCGCTGGTTTTTGCAGTTCAGAAAGTCAGAAAGTCAGAAAAATAGCTTAATCCATCATCTTTCATGAATCACCTTGATCACTCTCTGCTATTGATGCACCAAACTTAAAAGTCCCGCAGCACAACTAAATAGCACAGCAAAAGTACGATTCATGTATTTTTGCTGTTTTGGAGATTTCAACAGTTTCAACACCTTTGCCGCTAAACCTGTATAGCCCGCCATCACAATCAAGTCGATACTGATCATGGTCACGGCCATCATTACATACTGAATCCACTGTGGCTTAGACAAGTCTAAGAACTGGGGCAATACCGCCAATAAAAATACAATTGCCTTTGGGTTGCTCATATTGACCAAGAAACCATAACCCACCAGTTTGGGAATCGACTTTGTTGCTTGTCGTTCTTGTTCAATTTCAATGGACTGTACTGGTGCTTTCCACTGCAAATAAGCCAAATACAATAAGTAGCCCACCCCAAACCACTTCACCAACAGAAAAGCCCAAGGCGTTGTGGCAAAAAGCACCCCTACCCCAGCGGCAACAATCCCAATTTGCACCAACAGCGCCAGTTGCAAACCAATCGCATTCCAGTAACCACGACGAAATCCATAGTTTAAACCACTCGACATCGAGGCAATTGCCCCTGCTCCAGGTGAAACACTAATCACCCAACATGCCAACATAAACGCCATCCAAACTTGAAAAGACATCGTCACACCACCTCAGAAAGACAGGTCATTATATGACTTTTCACACATTAAATGTGCTGAGAAATTATCACCCAAGAATAATACAGTTTAGGCTATTCAGTCCCGCATTGATCAGGCACAATAAATCCAGCCACACATTGAATAAAAATCAAAGGAGCTATAAATGACCGCCCAATCCGTAATTTTACCCTTACCTTCAGATCATGCCCGCTTTATCGTATTACGCTTAAAAGATTTAACTGTACCTGAACTGAAAGAAAAGATTGAAGATTTACTGGACACGCGAGATCGTTTAATTACCCAACACCCAAATGCAGAAATTAAGACTGCGATTGCCTTTGGGACTGAACTTTGGGCAAAACTCTATGCGCAATCACCTGAGGGCTTTAAGCAACTTGACCCAATTCAGGGTGCCTTTGAAATGCCTGTTGTACCCGCGGATGTGCTGATTCACATTGCCTCGCAACGTAGTGATATTTGTTTTACTTTAAGCCAAGCTTTCTTCGACGGGATTCAAGATAAAGTCGAAGTTTTGGATGAACGTGTATGTTTTCGCTATTTTGATGGGCGAGATTTAACAGGTTTTATTGATGGCACTGAGAACCCTCAATTTCCTGATGATCGTGCAGAAACAGCACTTTTAGCAGAAGATGCAGGTATTTTTGCAGATGGTTCTTTTGTATTTGCACAGCGCTATATACATGATTTAGATAAATGGAAACGTCTAAAAGTCGATGCACAAGAAAATGTCATGGGCCGTTCGAAACTAGAAAGCATTGAAATGGATGATGACGTCAAACCCGAAAATGCCCACATTGCACGTGTCGTGATTGAAGATGATAAAGGTGAAGAAATGGAAATTTTGCGTCATTCTTTACCTTATGGAGATGGTAAAGGTGAGCAAGGCCTGTTCTTTATTGCTTATACTAAAAACCTTGGCATCATTGATAACATGTTAGAGCACATGTTTGGCACAACTGGTGATGGCATTCATGACCGCCTATTGCATTTTGTGACCGCAGTAGATGGTGCTTACTTCTTTGCTCCGAGCGAGGAGTTATTGGAAGAGGTTTTGGAGGATTAACTAAAAAATCATGAATAAGCAGCTTATTTCTGCTGCTTATTCAAAAGCTAATATCATTTTTGATTATATTTTTAAATAAAAATTTTATTACATTTAAATACTTATCTTAACCAAAGAGAATTTATAACTAATAATGTAAGTACAATTAATCTCACACTAGTATTAGAAAAGCCTCTGAGTCAATTGACTTCTTTAAAATAAACTTTTTTACCATCCGAACACACTCCATAAAAAATTCCATAAAAGTTATCTTTTACAGATAAGTTATTCAAATAACTATTGCATTCCAAAACTAAATCTCCAGCAATTTTCTTAAAAACTATTTTTTGCTTTTGATAATATGGAGCACCTTCATAATTATCATTTAAATAATAGAATCCTGATTTAAAGTTCTTTGATTCAGCTTGTTTAGTTGCATATCCATTCTTTATAAAATCAATCCCGCCTAAGGCTAAGTTAATTTTATCAATATTTAAATTCAACTCATTATTATTATTTTTATCCACTTTAGCTTCTGCCCATCCAACTTGAACATCTTCACTATAAAAATTTTTATAATATAAAGTAAAATTACCATTATTATCTTTTATGTAAAATTCATCATATACAGGATCAAGTCTTTTAAATAGATAATCA
>NZ_QETG01000036.1:0-27323 GCF_003105055.1 Acinetobacter sp. AM
TATCATCTGTTAAAAGGGTACGTGCCATTGAAATATATAGAAATATAAGGAATTTGAAAGATTATATTAAGTCTTTAAAATCTATTTTTCAAATGAGGACACGCCCTAGAAACGGAGATGAGCAATTGATTTGAAAACTTTTAGAATAATTTAAAGATTGTTGTATCTAAGCTTATTGTATAGCAAGCGTTGTGACCTCATGATGTCAAATGATCATTTGATTTTGAGTGCTTCTTGAGTTCATCGGAATAAAATTGTCCGCTACATCTTCTTTTCGGTTTTTTAAAAGCTGAATACTGATAAGGGGAGAGTTTTTCGACTCACTCAAATATAACTTCTATCAATTGTTTGAATTTAATTTAGAGCGCTAAAGACTAAAATCCACCATAAAATGGTGCGCCCTGCGGGACTCGAACCCACGTCGGTCGCTTAGGAGGCAACTGCTCTATCCAGTTAAGCTAAGGGCGCTAAAGTGGGAATAATGTACCTGATTTTAAAGCAAAAAAAAAGTTATTGCCGAAGCAATAACTTTTTAGTTCAACCCAAAGTTACTTAGCTTTTGGCGGGTTTGATCATTTTAAAGAAGATCAGCATCAAAACAATCCACACAGGAAGCATCAATACAGACTCTTTAAAACCTTGCGTCCACATAATGTATAGCACAGTCGCAATAAAGATCAGGACTAGATAGTTACTTACTGGTGACCAAAGTGCAGGAAATTTAGTTTGCGTTGACGTGGCTTGCATCGCTTGACGGAATTTTAAATGTGTCAAACTAATCATTGCCCAGTTCAATACCAATGCACCCACAACGATATACATTAAATGACCCAGTGCATCTTCAGGTACAAAGTAGTTCAACAATACGCAACCGAAAATGAGTAATGCCGAGAACAATACCGCAGGAATTGGTACCCCTTGTTTGTTCACTTTCAAGAAAACTTTTGGCGCATTTCCTTGTTCTGCTAAACCAAACAACATACGGCTATTTGCGTACATACCACTGTTATATACAGATAAAGCAGCGGTTAAAATAATGAAATTCAGTAAATGTGCAGCCCATTGAATACCCATTTGGCTAAAAATCATCACGAATGGACTTTTGTCCAAACCACCTAAATCTAATTGATTCCAAGGCACTAAAGACAACAGAATGGTCAATGAACCCACATAGAAAATGAGAATACGGAACACAACTTGATTGATGGCTTTAGGAATGGTTTTTTCAGGATCTTTCGCTTCTGCCGCTGCCATCCCAATCAGTTCAATTCCCCCAAAGGCGAACATCAGGAAAGCCAACATATAGAATAGACCTTCAAAGCCATTCGGGAAGAATCCACCGTGTGCCCAAAGGTTGCTAAATGAAGCCGTTGAGTTTGCGTCTGCGGTAAATAATAAATATAAACCGAATACGATCATGGAAATTACCGCAGCAACTTTAATAATTGCTAACCAGAATTCCGACTCTCCATAGAACTTTACATTACCCAAGTTAATGAGGGTAATGACAACGAAGAAGAACAGTACGGAAGCCCATGCAGGGATAAAAGGCCACCAGTAATTAATATATTTAGCGACCGCAGTAAGCTCAGTCATCGCCACTAAAATATACAGAATCCAGTAATTCCAACCAGCAAGGAAGCCTGGGAATTTGCCCCAGTATTGATAAGCAAAATGACTAAATGAACCGGCAACAGGTTCATGGACAATCATTTCCCCCAACTGACGCATAATTAAAAATGCAATTAAACCACCAATGGCATAACCTAAAATGATGGATGGACCTGCAGATTGGATAACCTGTGCGGAACCTAAGAATAAGCCTGTACCAATTGCGCCACCCATGGCGATAAGTTGGATGTGACGGTTCTTTAAGCCACGCTGAAGTTGTGAAGAGTTATTGTTCAAAGTTCTCAGCCCGACAATGAATGTATATGGATTGTAAAGGATTGATTACACTTAGCCTAGTAGATGAACGATCGGTCAAATCATTTCACTATGCGTATTTCTTTTTTTAACATATAAAATTGAATGATGAATCAATTGTTTAGATTTATTTAAAAAATGACTCTATCGTTCTACATGCTGTAAAAAAAATGATCAAACGTTGATTTTTTATACTTAAGTCCTGCAAGACAAATTTTTTTCATAAAAAGCAGTATGATGGATAAGGCTTAAATGAAGTAATCCGTTAAAAAAATGACTCAGGAAGGATAGAAGCACAATGATTTTTGCTCCTCAAATTAAAATTCCAGCGACTTATATGCGTGGCGGTACCAGTAAGGGTGTATTTTTTAAGCGCGATGATTTACCAGAAGCTGCGCAGGTGGCAGGTAAAATTCGTGATCAAATTTTACTGCGCGTCATTGGTAGTCCAGATCCGTATACAAAACAAATTGACGGGATGGGTGGAGCAACATCAAGCACCAGTAAAACCGTCATTTTAGCGAAAAGCACGCAAGCCGAGCATGATGTCGATTATTTGTTTGGCCAAGTGTCTATTGACCAGCCGTTTGTGGATTGGAGTGGTAACTGCGGTAACTTAACTGCAGCTGTGGGCTCATTTGCTATTTCGAATGGTTTGGTGGATGCAGCACGGATTCCTGAAAACGGCATTTGTACAGTACGAATCTGGCAGGTCAATATTCAAAAAACCATTATTGCCCATGTTCCTATCACCAATGGACAAGTCCAAGAAACGGGTGATTTTGAACTTGATGGTGTAACTTTTCCTGCGGCGGAAGTCCAGATTGAATTTTTAGACCCTGCGGATGATGGTGAAGATGGCGGTGCTATGTTCCCGACTGGAAATGTCGTGGATACCTTGGACGTACCTGAGATAGGCTCTTTTCCTGCGACTTTTATTAATGCAGGTATTCCGACTATTTTCTTAAATGCAGAAGATATTGGCTATACGGGGACAGAACTCCAAGAAGCGATCAATGGTGATGCTGCGGCATTAAAGCGTTTTGAAACCATTCGCGCGTATGGTGCCAAACAAATGGGATTGATTCAGGACATTTCAGAAGCGGCGACACGTCAACATACACCCAAAATAGCCTTTGTTTCTAAACCGAAAGCCTATGTGTCTTCAAGTGGTAAAGCCATTACCGAAGTGGATAGCGATTTACTGGTTCGTGCATTGTCGATGGGTAAACTGCATCATGCCATGATGGGGACGGCTGCGGTTGCCATTGGTACAGCGGCTGCTATTCCAGGGACATTGGTGAACTTGGCTGCGGGTGGTGGTGCGCGAGAAGCGGTGCGTTTTGGACATCCTTCAGGCACTTTGCGAGTGGGTGCGCAAGCTCTATTGGAAAATGGTCAGTGGCAAGTGAAAAAAGCCATTATGAGTCGCAGTGCTCGTGTACTCATGGAAGGCTGGGTACGTGTGCCTGAGGATTGTTTAAAATAAGTTATTTCTAGCACATTGTTAAAGCCCTTATCTGATTGATAGGGGCTTTTTTATTGGCTATTTCTTAAATATAAATAAGTAATTCATAAATTCATATATATTATATTTTTATAAGCTATTCACTTTATATTTGAAGGTTAGAAATACAATTTTTGATAACATTTGGCGTAGCTTTGACCTAAAAAAATGTATGTATTATGGATGCACATTCTATTCAAAATAACCTGAATATTGATACCCATGAAGTGTTAGATTCTTTGCCTTTGGCAACAGCATTACTCTCTCCTGCAGGAGATATTTTGTTTGCCAATCGCTTTTTTGCGAGTGGCTTCAATGTTTCGGTTGAGCAGATGTATTTACAAAATCTCGCACAATTTTCTGAAGCATCCTTTCAGGTGTTTAGCCAAAAAGTATTGCGTTTTAGACAAGGGCTTTCAGTCGAACCTTTTGAATATCAAGTGTTTGGTCGCTATTATTGGGTCATGTTGAAGCCAAATTATAGTGTAAATGGTGAAGTACAATCCATTTTATTATGTAGTTCAGATATTTCCAATTTAATGCACAAGCAAATCCAGTTTGAGGCAAGCCATTTAGAACTTCGGCGTATCAGTGAAAAGGACCATTTAACGGGTTTAGCGAATCGTCGTACCTTTGATTTGAAATTAAAACATTATTTACATGGCATGACGCAGCATGAAGCATCTGAACTGACCTTATTGTTAATTGATGTTGATAACTTTAAACACATTAATGATCTTTATGGGCAGAATTTGGGAGATAATGTGCTCAAAGCTTTGGCACAAACCTTATTCAATGTAAGCCCGATTGAAGTTTCACAGCATATTTATCGTATTGGCGGAGAAGAGTTTGCCATTTTGTTGCCGAACTTTTCCTTACAGCAAGGTTGTGAGCAGGCAGAAATTTATCGAAGTGCAGTGGAGATTTTAGGACAGCATTTCCGAGGTCAAATTTTGCATGAGTTGTCGATTTCAGTTGGGGTGGTGAGTACTCGGGAATTTATGTTTGCTCGCTCATTTTATGAGTTGGCAGATCAAGCCCTGTATTGTGCTAAAAAAGGGCTAAAAAACAGTGTGTATTATAGCAACCATACCGAATGTTATTCCTATTCAAAACAGCAGCGATGTCAGGACGGTGAGTCTTGTTTATAAGCGATAGGATTAAATCTTATGTGTGGAAACACATGGTCTTAGGTAAAGAATACTTTAAGTTGATTGGCTAAAATGAAGCATACAGCTTATAGCATCGCGCTTTATAAAATTAACTTGCATCAAATCTAGATCAAGGTGTATGGCAGGCTTCACATTTAGCGTACAATCACGAGCAATCCGAACTTTGATGGTCATGCAGCATCTTTGTGGCGCTGTATAGCAAAAATACTCGAGGCAAATGTGTCATCTTTAACTGACGTACAAAATAATACGTTGCATCAAGCGCAACAGCAGATTCAGCAAGATCTTCTTGCCGCATTACAGGCTTTTTCTTTGCCAGAGCCTTTAAAAAGTGCAGTGCATCATGCGGTGATGTTGGGCGGAAAACGGGTACGTCCAGCCTTATGCTACGCCACAGCAGCGATTCGTCCGAATCAAAACAGAGCAGCAGTACGCCGTGCAGCCGTAGCGGTAGAATTGATTCATTGCTATTCCTTGGCGCATGATGATTTACCTTGCATGGACAATGATCAGTTACGTCGTGGTCAACCAACCTGTCATGTCGCGTATGGGGAAGATACTGCGCTTTTAGCCGGTGATATTTTACAATCCATGGCATTTGAAGTTTTGGGGAGTCGCTTATTTGACCAAGGTGAAGCAGTTGAGCCGTCTATCGTGCTTAAGCAAATGCAAATTCTGGCGACAGCTTCTTCGAAAATGGTCTGTGGGCAGGTTTTAGATTTACAGGCTGAAGGTAAGCAAATTGATCAGCAGGCTTTAGAAACCATTCATCGTAATAAAACGGGTGCTTTAATTACTGCGGCAATTATGATGGCAGCGGTGACGATTTTTCAGGGCACGGATCCTGCAATTCCGCAATTACGTCAGTATGGGCAAAATATTGGTCTGGCTTTTCAAGTCCAAGATGACATCTTAGACATTATCGCCAATACAGAACAACTCGGTAAGACTGCGGGCAAAGATGAACAAGTCGATAAGTCGACTTATCCTGCATTGATGGGTTTAGAACCAGCCAAAGCTTATGCGCAAAATTTGCACGATCAAGCTTTTGCAGCTTTGCAGTTTTTTGAAGGACAAGCGCAAGAATTGGAGCAAATTTCTCAGTTCTTATTGGCTCGTCAGTTTTAATGATATGTATTGAACATAAGTTTTAAAGACATTTGAAATGTAAAAACGCTATATCTTTGAAGATATAGCGTTTTTTTACAGTAATTATTTAGATGCTTTGTAAAGCTCATCAGCTTGTTCAAAACGATCAGTGATGTCTTGTTCAGGCGCTTTGCTGAATAGACTGACCACAATAATCGCGATTGTTGCACAGATGAAACCTGGAATAATTTCATAAATACCGGTTGCAGCAAAGGCATTCTTCCACACAATAACCATGACTGCGCCTGTAAGCATACCTGCAAGCGCACCCGTTAAGGTCATGCGTTTCCAGAATAAAGACAAGATAATCAGTGGACCAAATGCAGCACCAAAGCCAGCCCAAGCATAAGCAACCAGTCCTAATACTTTGGCATCAGGATTACCAGCCATCCAAATGGCAAGGACAGAGACCAATAACACCATGAGGCGACCAACCCAAACCAATTCTTTTTGCGAAGCATTTTTACGTAGGAATGCTTTATAAAAGTCTTCAGTTAAGGTACTTGAACACACCAATAATTGGCAGCTCAAAGTACTCATTACAGCCGCTAAAATTGCAGCAAGCACAATCCCTGCAATCCATGGATTAAACAGAACTTTGGTTAACTCCATAAATACGGTTTCAGGGTTGGCACTGACAACAGCAGCATATTCTGGATGTTGCTGGAAAAAGGCAATACCGAAGAATCCCGCAGCGACAGCACCGCCTAAACAGAAGATCATCCATGTCATACCAATACGACGAGCATTGGGAATTGATTTCACAGAGTCCGATGCCATAAAGCGTACCAAAATATGGGGTTGACCAAAGTAGCCTAAGCCCCAAGCCATTAATGAAATGATGGCTACCATACTCAAGTCACCAAAAAGGTTCATGGCTTGTGGGCGTGCAGCTTCAAGCGCTATGGTCAGTTGTTGCGTATCCGTAAAACTCAGTACGGCAACAATAGGTGTGAGCACGAGGGCAAAAATCATTAAGGTGGCTTGAATGGTATCTGTCCAGCTAACTGCTAGGAAACCCCCAATAAATACATAGCTGATGGTTGCAATGGCACTGACCCAAAGTGCAGTTGTATAAGACATACCAAACATGTTTTCGAATAATCGTGCGCCAGCCACCATGCCAGAAGCACAGTAAATTGCGAAGAAAATTAAAATCACGCAGGCAGAGACAATACGCAGGACTTTCTTGTGGTCATTAAAACGATTGGAAAAATAGTCGGGGAGAGTCAATGCGTTGTATTGCACTTCGGTATGTACTCGTAAACGACCTGCGACCAATAGCCAGTTGAGCCAAGCACCAATAATTAAACCAATCCCAATCCACATTTCAGATAAACCTGATAAATAGATTGCACCAGGTAAGCCCATGAGTAACCAACCACTCATGTCGGATGCACCTGCCGAAAGTGCAGTCACAAAACTTCCTAGACTACGACCACCCAAGATGTAATCATCAAAATTGGTGGTTGCACGGTAAGCCATCAAACCAATAAAAACCATGGCAATGATATAAAAGAAAAAAGTGATTAAGGTCGGATTCAGTGAACTCATACGCTTATCCTTGGGAGTTAAATCACGAACTAGAATGTAGCTTTTTGCACTTGATTGTTACAAAAAGCAAACAATATCCTGAAAATAAGCGCGGGATTTAAACATAAATCCACAAAGTTTTCTGTTTTTTTTGTTCTAAAAAAAAGAATAGGCAGTCATAAACTGCCTATTTTGCTGAAATGCAAAGGAATCTCATCCGTCGGATTAATTATTACGTCCCATGACACCACGAATAGTATTTAAAATATCCGCAGGTAATACTACCGTCTTGGCATTATTCGATTTCGCCATTTCTTGCATGGCTTTGACATACTGTTCACCTAGCAGATAGGCAACAGGAATTTCTTTATCACCCACGGCTGAACTCACCATTTCAATGGCACGCTGTGAAGCTTCGGCCAAAACGACTTGAGCTTCCGCATCGCGGCGCGAAGCTTCAAGACGTCCATCGGCTTCTAAAATAGCAGCTTGTTTTTCGCCATCGGCTTTGGTGACAGTCGCACGACGTTGACGCTCGGCAGCAGCCTGTGCCTCCATGGCAGATTGCATGGTTTGTGAAGGCTGAATGTCTTGGATCTCGACTGTTTTTAAGGTAATGCCCCAATCTGCAATGTCATCAGAAATGGTTGCTTTTAGCTTGGCTTTAATATGGTCACGAGAAGAGAGTGCATCATCCAAATCCATTTCCCCAACAATTGAACGCAGTGAGGTCTGTACCAAGTTTTGAATTGCCCACGTGTAATTTTCAATCCCGTAGACTGCTTTTTCTGGCGTGGTTAAGTTAATGTATG
Organism: Acinetobacter sp. AM; assembly: GCF_003105055.1. Classification (NCBI taxonomy): domain Bacteria; kingdom Pseudomonadati; phylum Pseudomonadota; class Gammaproteobacteria; order Moraxellales; family Moraxellaceae; genus Acinetobacter; species Acinetobacter sp. AM. The sequence goes on from NZ_QETG01000036.1 coordinate 8,100, forward strand.
CGACGGCATTCATCATAATAACCGCATTATCACGGGTAATCACTTCTTGTGATGGAATATCCAGCACAATATCTTTGGTGGTGACTTTGTAAGCCACTTCATCCACATATGGAATAACAAAGTTAAGACCAGGACTTAAGGTCGTATGGTATTTACCTAGACGTTGTACAATCCATTTGTAGCCTTGGGGAACAATACGAACCCCCTTAAAAATCGTGATGCCGACAAAGGCCAACAACGCAATAACAATAATAGATCCCGCTGACATAGTTTTACTCGCTTTTATTGATTGTCATGATTTGGACGATGTGGTTGTACCACAAGATCATTCCCCAGAATATCGACCACGCGTACCCGATCGCCTACATTGACGTGAGCGAGAGTGCGGCAGCTCCATTCATCGGAGCCTAAAACAGGCATTGGAAATCGTACGCGGATTTGTTCATGTTCCATATTGACTTGAATGACCATTCCGACCTGACCGATGGTCGCTTCGCGGGAAAGTCCAGCTTTGGTTTTATCAATGGAAAGCGGTTTTATGAATTTAAACCATGCGACGGTACAAAGAATGGACAGAATCATCCACAGCACCAATTGTGCTGTTGAGTCGAGGGCAGGAAAAATCCACAATAAAATACCCACCAAAATTGCACTAATCCCAAACCACAACGCTGCAAAAGCGGGAAGGATCAATTCAGACAGCATTAATAAAACACCGAGGACAAACCAGTGCCACGGTTCAAAAACAAATTCCATACATCTACTCGTGTATTGTGTTAGTGAATAGTGCTTACAAAGGCATCACTATTCACTGTAACAGATGTCTAAGATGATGAATATTAAAAAAGTGTTTATTTAAAATTTTGCTTTTGGCACAGGTTTAAATGCTGCGGGTGACTTTTTAAAGTTACTAATAGCTGTTTCAATGGCTTTAATTTTGAGTTGTGCCGCTTTTTCACCTTCAAGGATGGATGCATTGCTGGCTTTCAAGTCTAAAGTACCAACATGACCGACTTTGGGTTGAATCACAATATTGGCCTGATTCAGCTCAGTATTAATACTTTGCTGTCCCATAATGTTAATGGTTTGGTCGAGTAAGCCCCACATGTTGAGCGGTTTATTGCCGACAGGGCGGGCAGAAATATCGACCGCAATGACAATATCTGCACCCATGGCTTTTGCTGTAGTTACAGGAATAGGACTGACCAAGCCACCATCAACATATTTACTACCCCGAATAGTTGTAGGGACAAAGACATTCGGAATACTGCACGAGGCGCGTACAGCTTGACCCGCATTGCCAGAAATAAAGTCCGCCTTTTTACCATTGTCTAAGCGTGTTGCAACTGCTGCAAAGCGTATTGGGAATTTTTCAATAGGCTGATTACTTACATTTTTATTGACGTAGTTCTGTAATTTTTGCCCCAATACAATGCCTTGACTATTTAAGGTTAAATCACGTAGGTCTGACTCTTGTAATTGCAGTGCGAGCTGTTGCAATTGATAGGGGCTTTTGCCACTGGCATAGATGCTGCCGACAAAACTACCTGCACTGGTGCCTGTGACAATTTTGGGTTTAATGCCATGTGACTCTAAGACTTTGAGCACGCCAATATGGGCAAAACCTTTGGCACCACCCCCACCGAGAGCAATCGCAATTACAGGTTCTCGAGCCTTGATCGGGGTAGTGACAGGTGGTTTGGTTGCGGTTTTATCACAACCTGCGAGGGTAAAACCAAGTAAGCCAATTAAGCCATATTGAAAAAAGCGTAGCTGAGTCATTGCACTCTAAACAGGATAAAAGTTGCGCACATCAGAGCAAATTTTGACACATATTTCCAGTCACTTTTTGACGAGAGTTTGTAACGGTTTTGCCAACCATTCAGGATTTTTCGCAGAGAATTGTCCTGCATAACAGGCTAAAATTTTGGGTAAATCTTGACTAAAGTCACCACTTGGATAAAAGACACCTAAACAACGAATGGTTTTCTGATCATAATCAAAGGCAAACATGACAATTGGAATATTGGCAGCGACCGCGATACGATAAAAACCACTTTTAATGCTGGTGGCACTTTTTCGTGTACCTTCGGGTGCCATACCGACCCAAATCTGCTCTTTTGCTTGAATGATTTGAACAATTTGCTCTATTAAACCATGTGGGGAGGTGCGATTAACAGGAATCACGCCAATCCATTTTAACAGCGGTTTGAGCGGTGTTTTAAACAACGTATGTTTACCAAACACGGTAATTTGAATGCCTAAACCCAATAGTGCAGTAAAGCCATGCCAAGCATCAATATTGGAGGTGTGCGGTGAAATAATGGCAACTGCTTTAGGCAAGTCTGGAAATTCACCAGAAAACGACCAGCCTTGCGCCAGAAAAAGCTGCCGAAAAAATTGCTTGCTCAATGTGCTACCTCGTGTCGGCACATGAGGGGGGAGCACAGGGAAATATGAAGTGGACATGGGCTTGTCATCCTGACAAATATTCTTAGTTTTTCTTGATATTACGCTTTCGGAATTAGGGCTTCATTGGCAAAATGTAAGCTTCGATGTGCAAAAATGCTCACTGCGGTACATCAAGAACCCATTGTAGGATTACGGCTTATGCCTATTGCACAGAATGTTTATCTTTTGCTGTTCTCTCTATATTGGGCGCAAGGTTTGCCTGTGGGATTTATGACCCATGCACTTCCTGTCATTCTGCGTGCAGAAGGTGTCTCACTGGCGCATATTGGTGGTTTCGGCTTATTAATGTTGCCGTGGTCAATCAAAATTTTTTGGGCACCTTGGGTAGACCGTTTTGGAAATCATCAGCGTGGGCATTATCGTAGTTGGATTATTCCCACACAGTTGCTCACGGTCATTGCATTGATTGCACTGTCATTTTTACCCATTCATGCATTAGATCAACCTCAATATTTATTTTTATTTTTTATTGTCTTAATGAGTTTGAACGTTGTAGGTGCTACGCAAGATATTGCAACGGATGGTCTGGCGGTTCGCATTTTAAAATCTGAACAGCAGCACTGGGGTAACACCTTTCAAGTGATTGGTTCTCGTTTGGGGTTTATTGTCGGTGGCGGAGCCATGCTCTGGATGCTGGACTGGCTTGAGTGGCGTAGCACCTTTGGGATAATGGCGGTGATAGTTCTTCTGAATAGCTTGCCCATTTTGTTGTATCAGGAACGTTCACATCATCGGGTTCAGTATCCGACTTCAAGCTCAAGACAGCAAAAATGGAAAGCCATTATCGATTATGTCGCCTATTACCGAAGCAGCCCTGTGTTATGGCGTTGGCTCTGGGTGTTGTTGACATTTAAAGTCGCAGATGGGCTTGCTGGTCCCTTACTTAAACCATTAATGGTTGACTTGGGCTTAAGTTTTAGTCAAATAGGTTTGTATGTGACCATGTTGGGCGCAATAGCCGCTTTATGCGGGGCTGGTTTGGCAGGGGCGTTACTCAGAACGATGTGCCGTGCTCAAGCATTGTGGTTTTTTTCTTGGCTTAAAATTATGTCATTAGCGGCCTATGCTTGGTTAGCTTATCAATATGAACAGCAACAGACCGTAGCGCCTATTGTGATTTATGCCATTAATGCGGCTGAGGATTTGATTGCTGCATTGTTGTTAGTGGTGATGCTAACGGTCGTGATGCAATATAGTCGTGCTGAGTACGCAGCCACAGATTTCACCTTTCAGGTCGCTGTTATGGCAACGGTTAGTGGTGTGTTATATAGCTTGAGCGGTTTGATTGCTGATGTTTTAGGCTATACAAATTATCTATTTTTGATCATTTTTATCGCAATACTCTGCCTTGTTACAATTTTTCGATGGGTGAGGTGTGAAAAATAATGTTACAATTCAGTTGTTTAGTTATTGTTAGCCTAAAGTATTAAAACATATATATAAATAAAAAATTAATCCTTTTGTAATATGTGACTGCAATGTAATATTTGTAACAAAATTAACACCAGGGAAATGATTTAATGAAAACCAAAATTGCAGCAGCGATTGCTTTAAGTTTGTTAGCGGGTTCAACTTTTGCGACACCAACGTTTTATGGTGAGATTGATGCGAGTGTGGACTATTTACCAGAAGATAATGCTTCGGGCACTTCAGATAAAGATGTAGTCGAAGTCAGTTCAAACAGCTCTTACCTTGGTGTCAAAGGTGATGAAAAACTAAATGACCGTTTAAGCGCAGTTTACCTTGCTGAATGGGCATTTTACGCAGATGGCGAAGGGTCAGATTGGTCTGCACGTAACCGTTACGTGGGTTTAAAAGATGCCAAATTAGGTACAGTAAAAGTGGGCGCGCATGATACCCCATTAAAACAACTTTCTGGTGTTGTGGATACATTCAACAACTATGTTGCCAATAAAGCAGACATCACAGGCATTATGACGGGTGAGACTCGTCTTGCAAATGTTGTGGTCTATGAAGCGCCAGCACTGACATTACCTACAGGTGCAGTCAAATTTAATGCTTTACTTGCAACTGGTGAGAACAGTGCTATTTCTAAAGGCAATGGTGCTTCTAAAGCTGCGGGTCGTGGTTTAGGCGATACTTGGTCTGCATCTTTGGTCTATGACAGCGCAATGTTTGTCGCGGGTGTTGCTTATGACAAAGCGGTACCAACGACTTTTGCAGGTCGTGGTATGACAAATGCATCTGTACCAGAAGTCACGAGCGGTGTAGCAGGTACAGCTTTTGCAGCAGCAAATACTTTACGTGCCATTGGTCGTTTAAATGTGCTCGACAACAGTTTGGCTTTGAAAGCGTTGTATCAAACGTCTGAAGTTGAAGCTGCAAATGGCAATGATCCAGCAGCAGCGAACATTGATGATTCACAAGGTTGGTTAGTGGGTGCGGAATATAACATCCCATCTGCAAAAGCGTGGACTATCAAAGCACAATACAGTGCGAACACAACCAGCTTTAAAGACAACTCAGATGACTACGATGCTGACCAAATTATGGCTGGTGTAGATTATGCATTTAGCAAACAAGTGAAAGCATACGGCTACGGTGGTTACTTAACACTTGAGCGTGGTGACTTTGAGACTAAACAACCTGTAGTTGGTACAGGCTTAGAATTTAAATTCTAATTTTTAATAAAAAATCCATTCAAAAGGACGGTGCAAAAGCAGCGTCCTTTTTTTATTTTAAGTCAGATTTAAGTTTGAGTTTATACAGTGATAAACGTATAGATTATTGAACTGCGTAAAATGAATTTGACCCGCCTCGAACGACTTAAACAGTTTCTTCCGCCACTGGCTCTTCATCAATTTAACTTGTTACTGGCACTTTGGTTAGGTATTGCTCTGAATTTTGCTTTTTATAAGCAAATTCAATTAATCACGCCTTACCAAGGTGTTAAAGCCTATGCTTTTATATTTGCGACGGTGTTGGTTGTAGTCGCACTCTATAACGTGGTTTTACAGTTATTTCAGTGGAAATGGAATGCTAAAATTTTGGCGTTTTTTTGGGTTTTTGTAGGTGGATTAACAGCTTATTTTGTGAATGGTTTAGGTGTCGTGATTTCACCTGGGCAAGTCCAAAACATGATGCAAACCGACACTAAAGAAGCATTGGATTTATTTTCTATGCAGTTTGCAGTGTGGAGCATGTTTATGGTCGTGGTGCCAATGGTGTTGATTGCATCGATTCGCATTGAAAACAAACCTCTATTGAAACAACTGTTGAGCAAGAGCTTGCATATTGTGGGCTCGTTGGCGGTTATCGGAGGGTTACTTTTTGTATTCTATGTCGATTTTGCTGCGATTTTCCGTGAACATCGTGATTTAAAAGGCATGATTTCACCACAAAATACCATTGCTTCGACTTTATCGTATTACCGTAAACAGAAACCAAAAGAAAATTTACCCCTAGTGACCTATGGGATTGATGCACATCGAATAATTAATACCAGTGCAGAAGGAATGCCTAAACTCATGGTTTTGGTGGTAGGTGAAACAGCTCGTGCGGAGAGTTTTTCTTTAAATGGTTATACGAAGAATACCAATCCAGAATTGTCTAAACAAAATGTCATTAACTTTAGTCAAGTGAGTTCTTGTGGTACGGCAACTGCGGTATCGGTGCCATGTATGTTCTCAGGAATGCCGCGTGAAGATTATGATGAACAGTTGGCGGGTCATCGAGAAGGTTTACTCGATATTGCACAACGTGCGGGCTATAAAGTGACATGGATTGATAATAACTCGGGCTGTAAAGGGGCCTGCGACCGCGTACATAAGTTTGAAATTCCAGCAGCATTAAAACAAAAGTGGTGTGATGCTGAAGGCGAGTGCATGGACGAGGTCTTAGTGGATAGCTTGAAGTCATATTTGGCGAGCATTCCAGCTCAAGATAAAACACCTCAACTGATCGTACTACACCAGATGGGCAGTCATGGTCCAGCGTATTACAAACGTTCGACAGAGCAGTTCCAACCCTTTAAGCCAATGTGTGCAACCAATGCCATTCAAGGTTGTAGCCGAGATGAATTGCTGAACAGTTATGACAACTCGATTGTGTATACAGACCATATTTTAAATCAGGTCATTCAGACCATTAAAGATGTGCCAAATCATCAAACGGGCTTCTGGTATTTATCGGATCATGGTGAGTCGACGGGTGAAAGTGGCATGTATTTACATGGTGCGCCTTATGCAATTGCACCAACTCAGCAAACTCATGTGCCGATGATCATGTGGTTCTCACCAACATGGCAACAGCATAATGCAAGCCAAGTCAATTGCTTGCAGCAGCAAAAACAAATTGCACGCAGTCAGGATAATTTATTTCCAACTTTATTGTCCTTATTGGGTGTGAAAACCCAAGTGATTGATGATAAAAATGATATGTTAAAACAATGTGCAACGAATCCAACAGGAAAGGCATAAGTTAGGATGAGCAGAATGACCAAAATCTTAATGATTGAAGATGATTTCATGATTGCTGAATCTAGCAAAACCCTATTGGAATTGCATGATTTTCAGGTGGAATGGGTAAACAATGGACTTGATGCGCTAAAGCTCCTACAACAGCAAAGTTTTGATGCAGTGTTGTTGGATTTGGGTTTGCCCATGATGGATGGAATGCAGGTGTTGACAAAAATCCGTCAAAGTTTTCCGAATTTACCTGTTTTGATTATTTCTGCGCGTGATCAGGTGCAAAATCGGGTGGATGGTTTAAATCAGGGGGCAGATGATTATCTGGTCAAGCCTTATGAATTTGTAGAACTTTTGGCACGTATTCAAGCTTTATTGCGTCGCACTACTCAAGAATCATCCTCAAGTGAAACATTGATGCTTCGTTACGGTGATTTGGTGTTAGATGTTGAGCAGCACATTGCTTTATTGCATGGGCATGAGTTGGAACTTTCCAATCGTGAATGGGCAATACTGGTGCCATTGGTCAGTTATCCGAATAAGATTTTTTCCAAAGCCAATTTAGAAGATAAGCTGTACGACTTCGATAGCGAAGTAAATAGCAATACAATTGAAGTTTATGTTCATCACTTGCGTGCAAAGTTGGGTAAAGATTTTATCCGCACCATTCGTGGTATGGGTTATCGCTTAGGTAAATTGGATTAGAGGTTTTATGCAGCAATTGCACGCAATGCCAACACAAACATCTTTAAAGAAAAGATTACTGATTTTTGTTTCAGGTTTTAGTTTGCTGTTGGGAGGCATGTTAATTGCAACGGCATACTGGATTTCATTGGGTGAACTGGATGAAATTCTTGATGCCCAAATGAAAAATCTTGCGGAACGTGTTGCTGTTCATGATCCTAAGCCAATCAAAAGCCATTTTGATATTCATAAACGCTATCATGAAGAAGACTTGTTTATTGATGTCTGGGAAAAGCAAGAACATCCGCAGCATCAATTTAATTTGTTATTACATGGCGTAAATCAGGCAGGTTTTTATGACCGCTCCACCACGCAAGGGGTGTGGCGCATGTATGTGTTACCTACTGAAAAGTATCAAATTCAGGTCAGCCAACCTTTTTCTGCAAGAAGTCATTTAGCCTTAGAACTAGCCACCAGTATGTTTGTGCCATATCTGGTGATGATCCCATTTATTTTATGGGGCTTGGGCTGGGTAATTTTACGTAGTCTAAGACCCATGGATGAGTTTAGACAAGAAATTGCCCGCCGTGATCTAGATGAACTCACTCCAATTACGCTGAATCGTTATCCTGTTGAGTTAATCCCCACCATTCAAGAGATGAATTATTTACTTGAACGTATTGAGTCGGCGCAACAAGAGCAGCGTCAGTTCATTGCAGATGCAGCACATGAGTTAAGAACACCAATTACTGCGCTGAATTTACAAATGCAGATTCTATTGCGTGAATTTCCAGAAAACATGGCATTGGAAAATTTGAGCCAAGGTTTAATTCGTATTCAGCATTTAATTAGCCAGTTACTTGATTTAGCCAAGCAAGATGCGAGTAGCTTACATACCATGCAGCAACAGCCATTTTACTTAAACCAAGTGGCAGTAAACTGTGTCGAACAATTGATTCATGTGGCTTTGCAGAAAGAGATTGATTTGGGTATGGAGCGCCAAGAGGAAGTATTGGTGAATGGTTTAGAGTCTGCTGTACGCTCCATTATTTATAATTTGATTGATAATGCAATTAAATACACGCCTAAAAATGGCGTGATTAATGTCTCGATTTTTTCACAAGGCAATGAGGCCATTATTCAGGTTGAAGACAGTGGGCCTGGAATTGACCCTGCTTTATATGAACAGATTATGAAGCGCTTTTATCGCATTCATCATCATTTAGAGATGGGAAGTGGTTTAGGTCTGTCGATTGTGCAAAAGGCTGCGGAACATTTAGGTGGAAAAATTCAGTTTGGTAAGAGCCAAACTCTGGGTGGGTTATTTGTGCAAGTGCAGTTTCCTAAACAGGTGAAGTCAGATTAATCCTTGCTCTAATTTGGAAATTGGCTTAACTCGTGCAAAAGTTAGTTGAGATTACTTTTAATAAATTTTTCATTTGGAAAATGCTGCAAAGCATGCTGTTATTTTAGAATGAGGCACTTATTCAATACGTGGTTAGTGTGAAAAAAATACATGCTGACTTGAGCGAATTGAATAGTCTAGAGACATCATTAATTTAACAGTTGTAATCATAATGACAACTGTTGTTGGACAGGATTTTAAGCGGCTTCTTGAGTATTTTCCGTAGTAGGTTGTTGAATAATCGCAATAGGCTGTTCCACTTCCAAGGTTTGTGCTGGAATTAGTCGTTTATAAAAAAATGGATAAAGTGCAACGTTACAGAACCAAATGACCCAAGCAGTCCAGAGGTTATGGCTGAGGAAGTGTGCCCCACGCATCATTTGCGCCCATCCCATAGCAAAGCCCAATATCAAGCCTGCAACAAGATAGAAATAAGCACGTTTAGGTGCAGTTCTCCTAAAAGCAAAGAAGCCCGTCATTAAGGCAAAACCTGTTGCTGCATGTCCGCCAGGGAAGCAATGCCCATGACTAAGGTTAAAATTCCAGAGAAAACCAGTCGTTGTAGCTTGGGTCATATTCCAAGGGCAGGCGTGTCCTGATTGTGATTTAAGAATACCCACCACACTGGTGCTTAAAATTAAAATCCAGAACAGATAAGCATATTGCCAGCGCTGCACATGTAAACGTTTGATTTTAAAGCTGGCAAGCCAAAGAGCAAGAAAGCTGACATCACAGAGAATTAAAAGGTTTTTGACATATTTATGATTCAGTTTTTCCAAGAACCAGTCATAACGCCATGGAAATTGACCATGTAAGCCCGTCCACGGTTGTATGAGCATAAGATCGAGTTGTCCGCCGACAAGGAACCAGAACTGCAAAAGAATAAAACAGCCTAGCAGAATCAATCCTTGTTTTAGGCTAAAGCGTTGTAATTCAGACATGGTCGTACAAACGAGATTTGGATGACTTTGATTAGAGCAAAGCAAACTTAAATCGGACTTAATTGAATCTTAAACGCATAGTGATGAAGCGAAGGACTAAACAGTTTTAATGAGAAACTTAGCAGGCAATGTGGAATGTAAACCTGTTTATAAATGTTAGATTAAAAGGCAAAAGTCGCCCGAGAATTTTATGCCTATTCGTGCCGTATTATTTGATTTGGACAACACTTTAACCCATCGTGACCAAAGTATTCAGCGCTATAGTGAGTTTTTACTAGAACAGTTTCAGTCCTACTTACTTGTGCCTGATCTGGAAAAAATACAGCACATTATCCGCCGAATTGATAATGGCGGATATCCTAAAAAAGAACAACTGACTCACCCGAGCATTGGGGCATCGGTTACATTTGCTTTATTGCAAGAGTTGGCGTGGAAAACTGAGGTCGATTTTCACGATTTCTGGTTTCAGTATTTTGGACAATGCGCCGTTGCTATGTCAGGTGCTATTGAGTTGTTACAAAGCTTGAAACAACAAGATTATGCCTTGGCAGTGGTGTCGAACGGTGGACATGCAACGCGCTTGAATATTTTAACTGGACTCGGTTTTAGCGACTATTTTGATGTGATTGTAAGTTCTGAGCAGGCAGGAATGAGTAAGCCTCATCCGCAGATTTTTCTGCATACTGCGGAAAAATTAGGGGTACATCCGTCAGAATGCTTGTTCATTGGAGATCATCCAGTAAATGATGTTTGGGGCGCACAACAAGCAGGGATACAAGCCATCTGGTTACAAGGTTTTCACCCTGAAGATGAAAGTTTACAAGTTCCTCGTATCCAGAACTTACAAGAGTTATATGCCTATTTAGAGCAAGCATAAAATTGCTGGTATAAAAAAGCGATTCTAAAGAATCGCTTCGCAACATGCGGAAATTGAGAAAACTTAAAACATACTGTCATCCGAATTTGCTGAAATTTTATGAATGGATAAATCAGCACCACGGAACTCGTCTTCTTGCGATAAACGAATACCGATGCAGGCTTTTAAACCGCCGTACACTGCGAATCCACCCGCAAGTGCAACCACAATAGCGAATAAAGTCCCCATGATTTGTGACATCATGGACACACCACCAATCCCGCCTAACCATTGTTGACCGAAAATACCAACTGCAAGTCCACCAAAAGCACCGCAAATGCCGTGTAATGGCCACACACCCAGTACATCATCCACTTTGAGTTTGTTTTGGGTATAGGTGAAGAACTTGACAAAAATAATCCCCGCAATGGCACCAATCACAAGCGCACCAAAAGGATGCACAATATCAGAGCCTGCACAGATGGCCACCAAGCCTGCAAGTGGTCCATTATGCAAGAAACCTGGGTCATTTTTGCCCATCATGTTTGCAGTAATGGTTCCGCCGACCATCGCCATTAATGAATTAATGGCAACCATGCCTGAAATCGCATCTAAACGTTGCGCACTCATGACATTGAAGCCAAACCAACCGACTATGAGGATCCAAGAGCCTAAGGCAAGGAAGGGAATGGATGAAGGCGGATGCGCACTGACGCGGCCATCTTTCTTATAACGACCATGGCGTGCGCCCAGTAGAATGACAGCGGCTAAGGCAATCCAGCCTCCCATGGCATGCACAACTACCGAGCCTGCAAAGTCATGAAAGGGTGCACCAAATGTATGCTCTAACCATGTTTGAATGCCAAAATTACCATTCCAAACAATGCCTTCAAAGAATGGATACACCAATGCGACTAAGAGTAGCGTCGCTAAGGCTTGGGAACGCATTTTGGCACGTTCCGCAATACCACCAGAGATAATTGCAGGAATAGCCGCAGCGAAAGTCAGCAAAAAGAAGCAGCGCATCAGGTTATAACCATGATCTGCCGCTAAAGTTGCTCCCATATGGAAAAAATGATGTCCATAGGCAATGTAGTAACCCACGAAAAAGTAAGCAATCGCTGAAAGCGCAAAATCGGTTAGGATTTTACTTAAGGCATTGACCTGATTTTTATGTCGAACTGTTCCTAGTTCTAAAAATGCGAAACCGGCATGCATGGCCAGTACCAGCACTGCGCCTAGCAGTAGAAAAAGTAAATCGATATCTTGCATAGTTTGCTCAAAAAAAGTGCTAAATACGACTTTAGGTACAAATTTTGGAAGAGGATTTGCACCAAAATAGTTTAGTAAATCTAAAAATTGGAGTTCAGCAACCGAATACTCCGTTCATGCATATAATTAAGCAAAAAATGCACCAATTCAGATAAAACTATGAATTATTCGGTGGAAAATAGTGCATATCGGCTTAAAAGAGTGCTGTATGTTGCAATTTAAAATCATAAAAAATTTTGGTTTCTATTTAATTAAATTAAAAATCATAGATATAAGTTGAATGTTCGTTCAGAATTTTTAGTGTCACTTCAATTTGCCAGATCAGCAGATTGAAGTGCATTTTTATTGATCGAGGATTAGAACAAAACTTCATCAAGTGAGGTGAGTCTCTCTTGATGAATGTGCACGGAATTAATGCAAAATATTCTCTAAAAATTGTTGTGCCCGTTCGCTACGAGGCGTGGTAAAAAAATCATCTTTGGAACAGTCTTCGACAATTTTGCCTTGATCCATAAAGATAATTCGATTTGCCACTTGGCGTGCAAAGCCCATTTCATGAGTAACACACATCATGGTCATGCCTTCTTTCGCTAGACCGACCATCACTTCAAGTACTTCATTAATCATTTCGGGGTCAAGTGCAGAAGTAGGCTCATCAAACAACATGGCAATGGGGTCCATACTCAATGCACGTGCAATTGCAACTCGTTGTTGTTGCCCACCAGAAAGCTGTGCAGGGAATTTATTGGCTTGTGAGCTTAATCCGACACGGTCTAGGTAAGCCAGTCCTTTTTTCTTCGCTTCATCAGCACTACGTCCTAAAACTTTAATTTGTGCAATGGTTAGGTTTTCAGTCACACTTAAATGCGGAAATAATTCAAAGTGTTGGAACACCATGCCTACGCGGCTGCGCAATTTATTTAAATCGGTTTTTGGGTCTGCAATGGGGACGCCATCCACAAAAATTTGCCCCTTTTGAAAGGGCTCTAAACCATTGACAGTCTTAATGAGGGTCGATTTGCCTGAACCTGAAGGTCCACAAACCACCACCACTTCACCTTGGCAAATTTGTGTGGTGCAATCGGTCAGGACTTGAAACTGTTGATACCATTTACTGACATTTTGGAGATCAATCATTATTTTTTGGTCACTCATACTTTTAATCTCCTTTGAATTTTTTTCACAATAAATGTTGCCAACACACTGATGCTAAAGTAAACCAGACCTGCAAATAGAATGTACTGGGTCAATAATGACATCAGGTCGCCACGAACATAGTTGGTACGGAAAAAGTCGAGCAAGCCAATTGCATACACCATGGTCGAATCTTGGAACAAGATAATGGTCTGTTGCAGTAGCAATGGCGTCATTTTCCGAAAGGCTTGTGGCAGAATAATTAAACGCATGGATTGACCATAACTCATTCCTAGCGCATAAGCTGCGGCGCTTTGCCCTTTGGGAATAGACTGAATCCCAGCGCGGACAATTTCAGAAAAATAGGCAGCTTCAAACAGCATAAAGGCAACAATACTCGAAACCAAAGCCGTATCGATGGTCAAATAATTGCCTGTAATTGCGGTATAGAAAAATGGAACCGCAAAGTAAAACCACATCAGTACCAACAGTAGTGGAATAGAGCGGAATAAATTGACATAGGCTTGTGCGATTAGATTCAATATCCGAATTGAAGACAGGCGCATTAAAGCCAGTAATGTCCCAATAAAAATACCCCCGACGGTCGCTATGCTGACGACTTTTAAGGTAATACTGAGACCATGCCATAGAGCAGGTGCAGAGAGTTGTAAATCTTGAATAAATGCAGAGAGCCAGTCCATTATTTATCTCCTGCAATCGTGCCTGGAATACGCAAGCGTTTTTCCAGAAAAGTCATGAATTGAATTAAGCAGATGTTAATCACAATAAAAATAATGGTGACGTAGGTATAAATCTCGATGGTATTTTGCGTGTACTCACTGATCGTTTTCATCTGTGAAATAATTTCAGCCACACCGACCAGTGACGCGACCGAGGTATTTTTTACACAGTTGGTCAGTTCTGAGCTGAGTGGAGGTAAAATGGTACGGAAGGACTGTGGCAAAATAATGTAACGGTATAATTGTGTAGTACTGAACCCCATGGCATAGCCTGCATTAATTTGCCCAATGGGCAAGGCTTCAATACCTGTACGGACTTGTTCGCAGACCCGTGCAGCCGTAAAGAGTCCCAAGCCAATACTGGCAGAAATCAGGGCACTGCTACTGGCACTTAAATCATTGATCCACCAGTCTTTCAGTCCCGCAGGTAAAAAATTCGGTACTACATAAAACCAAATAAACAGTTGTATTAATAAAGGAATATTACGAAAAATGGTCACATAGGTTGTGCCAATCGCACGTGCAGTTTTATTTGGAAGCGTACGCATAATACCGAGCATACTGCCCAAGACAAATGCGATAGACCATGCCACGATGGCAATAAACAGTAACCAACCTAAACCTGTTAAAATCCAGTTGAAATAGCTACTGTCACCGACACCTGTAGATTGAAATAGTACGCCCCAGTTCCAGCTATAGTTCATAGGAGCTCCATATTCTTAATCAGGTAGGCGAAAGCACTACCTGAGAATCATTGAGAGAATGATCAGCATAGATTACTGATCACGGTCATGTGGTGACGCAATAAGAGCTTTTAATTGTTCAGACATTGGGAAGTTCAGGTTAATATTTTTAGGTGGAATAGGTTGTTCGAACCATTTTTTATACATGTTATTAATTTCACCCGAGCTATAGACTGCTTTAATTGCATCATCTACCACTTGCTTAAATTCAGTGTCGCCTTTTCTGAGCATACAGCCATAAATTTCATGAATAGGTGCAGTGCCCACAATTACCCATTGATTTGGGTCTTTGGCTTTCGATTTTTCCCCTGCAAGTAAAATATCATCCATCATAAATGCCGCAGCACGACCGTTTTGTAGCATTAAGAAAGATTCGGCATGGTCTTTGGCAGAAATAATTTCACCAATCCCCAGTTCTTTTTCATGTTGTCGAATATAACGTTCTGAGGTAGTTCCCGCGGTGGTTACCAGTTTTTTGCCTTTTAAGTCGGCAAAGTCTTTCACGCCAGAGTCTTTGGCGGTGAGTAAACGCGAACCCACTTCAAAATATCCCACAGAAAAATCGACTTGTTGCTGACGTTCTTTGTTGTTGGTAGTCGAGCCACACTCTAAATCGACTGTACCATTAGAGACTAATGGAATACGGTTTTGACTGGTGACCAAGTTATAGCGAATTTTTAAATCGGGCATATTCAGTTTTTGTTTGACTGCATCTACAACTTTTAGTTGTAAATCATGTGCATAGCCCACAGGTTGATTCGGATTATCGGCAATATAGGAAAATGGAATGGAAGAGTCACGATAACCCAATACGATGGTACCTGACTGTTTAATTTTTTGTAGCGTTCCCGATGCGGAACCTTCTTTGCCCGCAGAATCATTACTGCTTGGTGTCTTATCGCCACTACAAGCACTTAAACCGAATACCAACGTACTGGCGCAGAGCAGGGAAGTCAGGGGCCGTTTTAATAACATAAGTAAAACTCCTTGTGTTTTGTTCTCATCATTCACTTTATTTATTGACTGAATATCCATCAGCTTATTTGTTTTTTGCATTATCGGCTGCTTGTTTAACAAACAGATTTAGCTTCATCTTAGCGCGAGTCTTAGTCGGTTGCGCAGGTCAGATTGTTGATGCTTTGTTAACGATAAATCTTTAAGTTTTAAACAAATTTAAGACCAATAGATAGAATCTAGAGTAAACAAAGCAGAATCTGTGCCTGTGCAGCATTGTATGATTTTATAAAATACTGTGTTTAATAAAAATAAACAATTCACTATTGAAACATTCTAAAGTGATAAATAGATTCTAAATTTTTAATTTAAATATAATGGTTTGATTTTAATGTAATTTTTAAAAATACTGGAGTTACTTACACATGTATACATGCATAGGTCACTGTTCGGATAAAAATGAATGAGAACAAGATCAAAACAACGATCTACCTACGATATTTAAAGCCGATTATTTGTATGTCGCACCATGCAAGGTCCTGTGATTGTGCATTTATTTCTGTTGAAGTGAATCAAAGATTTAGATTGGGCGATATCGGGGATGGACGTTCTATCATCGGGGTAATCTTGTTATAGTGCTTTTATTTTACAGCGTGTGGATGAGTATGTCCTTCAATCTCAAAATCAGCTTAGAGCACAGGGCTGAACAGTCTCCACAACAGAAAAAATTAAATCGTTTGATTGAGCGTATTGAACAACAAAAACAAGAACTGGCGACATGGCAAAACGCCCAAGCCGACATTCAAAACTATACGCGCAGCAAGCTTTTACCCGTTTATACCGAGTTACATACAGTTTTATTTGCACAGCTTGATACCCTGTGGAATCACTTAGCCAGCGATGCCTTTAGCAAAGCAGATTTGGTGCAAATTGACACCAAAATAGCCGCTTTAGCCAAGATGCTAAAAAAATCTCAGAGGCTAACTTCCGAGCAACAAGAACAAGTAGAGAAAATTGATATTTTCTATATGCAGCATGCAGAGCATGTACGTGCGAAGAAAGCCAAAGCAAACTCAATACAAAATCATGACCTCGCTGAAACGGTAGAACAAAACGTGGATGTAGACTGGGAAAATTATGAATATGATTCTGCCCAGTATGAAGCAGAGCGAGAACGTGCCAAGCAGTTAAAACAACAAGAAAAACGTGAGCAAGCAGCCAAAATGGCAGCGCAGTCGCTGAAAACCGTGTATTTAAAAATAACCGCGATGATTCACCCTGACCGTGAACCTGACGAAGCGAAGAAATTAGAAAAAACTGAACTTTTGCAGAAGGTCAATGAAGCTTATGCAGAGCAGGATTTATTTTATTTACTAAAACTCCAGTTACAGCTTGAAACCAATAAAGGCTTAAGCTCAAAAGCTTTAAGTTCGGAACAAGTGAAGTTTTATCAGTTGTCTTTGGAAACACAGAGTCAGAACTTGCAAAGCCAGTTAGAGGAGATCTTTGCGTCTTTTCACTTGAGTAGTCATGTTAATACCAAACAGCTCAAAATGAGTGATGTGTATAAGGTAATTGATAAGGATGCTGCTGAGTTAAAACAGCAGGTGAAATGGGAAAAGGAACGTTTAAAGCATATGAAAAGGTGAGCGGGTTGGAGATGTTGTTGGGGCATGGGGCATTATAAAATCCCTCACCCCAACCCTCTCCCAGAGGGAGAGGGAGCCGCAAGTGATTACATACCTGCATAAAATTTATAATGAACGTTCCCTCTCCTTTTAGGAGAGGGCTAGGGAGAGGTAATAATAAAAAATGAAATTAAACCCACAATTATTAGAATTCGCCAAAACCATGCGAAGCAATGCTACTGATGCAGAATACCTCATATGGCAACTACTTAGAGCAAAACGATTTATGAATCTGAAATTTCGCAGACAGCATGTGATTGCACCATATATTGCTGATTTTTACTGTCACGAATTGGGTTTGGTGATTGAGCTAGATGGTAGTCAGCATGGCACAGACGATGCGATTGAATATGATGCTGAACGAACCAAGTTTTTAGAGGCTTTGGATTTGAGGGTGGTGCGGTATTGGAATCATGATGTGTTGGGGAGGACGGATGTGGTTTTGGAGGATTTGTGGTAGAAGTGCTTTGAATTAAGAATTACCTCTCCCTAAATAAATGTTAAAGAGAGGTTGAATTTTTTAAAAATTAATATAATTCTGCATTTTACTAAGTAAAATATCATCATCAAGAACTTGCCAACGCCAAAAAGCAGAAAATGGATATTGTGGAGAAGTCATATTCTTTAACCTGTCTATTTCTTGTCCTTCTTCGAAAGGAGTAAGTCTTTTAGATCTGAGCCTACCTCTAATTTCTAACATGAGTGATAACTCTTCCAATAATTGGTTTATTAGCTCTCTCCTACTAATCTTTCTAGCAGGTGTTGAAGTATCATTAAAACATCTATTTAATAATTCTACAGTTCTAACTGCACTATCAAAGTTAGGATCAGTAGTTGGACATAGATTTGTAACCGTTACAGGATCATTCGCACGAGACGGTGCTATTACTAAAATGTTCCGAAAAACCTTATGATTTACATCGCAAGGATTTAAAATATATTCGTAGTTATCACCTTTGATTCGATTACATCTTTTGCAACTATAGAATAGATTCTCCCATACAAATTTTAATGTAGGATGATTTGAGTGGGGTAGAAAATGTTCCACTTCTACTTCTTGAACTTTGTCATTTTCACATAGGTAACACTTTTCAAAACATATCTCTGAAAGGGCTTCAACAATTGGGGCTGTATTATACTTTCTTCTCGATAAATCAATAGGAGCAGGTAAAGAACGAACAATCTCAAACATCGAGATCTCCTAATTTGTTATTATCAATTAAAAAATTTAACCCTTGCATATAAATACTTTTGGATTCAGCGTTTAATTTAGATTTGTATGGTTGTAATTTCTTTAATTCTTCATTTAATACTTGAAAATCGACATGATTACTATTCATACTTTCATATATATAATCTATAGATTTTTTTAAATTTAACGATTCTGTATGAACATGTAAAAGTTCTTGAGTAATCGTTTCTATTGAGTAACTGCTTAGATTTTCATCTAAAAAGCTACCATTTGTTAGGTCAAATATAACTGTGTCTTCATTAGCTGAAGTAATTACAAATGGTGAGTGTGTTGTTACAATAAACTGGATGTTAGGAAATGATTTTGTAAAAAAAGGTAATATTTTTCTTTGTAATGAGATGTGCAGATGAGCATCTATTTCATCAATTAATACAATGCCATTTAATTCATCTGGTAATAAGTTTAGAAATTGAGATCTAAGCATTAATTCAGTATAAATAGAAAATATGGAAGAATAACCAGATGAAAGGGTCTGAAAGTTAAACTTTTTTGAATCTTGATTGATTATAAATTTTTTTGTTTTATAATCAAAATCTAAATAGGTACTTTCATCTTCAAATATGAATTTTAAATCAAAATTTAACTTGTCGAACCATTTATCAATTTTATTAGCGTATTCGAAATTAGATGATTCTGTTAAAGCTAGTGACTTTTCA
>NZ_QETG01000037.1:0-26223 GCF_003105055.1 Acinetobacter sp. AM
AGAAGTATTAAAATGGTGCCCGGGGCCGGACTCGAACCGGCACGCTTTGAGGGCGGGGGATTTTAAATCCCCTGTGTCTACCTATTTCACCACCCGGGCGTTTTAACAAGATTGGAGGCGGAGGTCGGAATCGAACCGGCGTACACGGAGTTGCAGTCCGCTGCATGACCACTCTGCCACCCCGCCATGTCTTGTTGATGCACATATTAGCAACCTTTAAAAAAATTACAATACTTTAAATAGCGCATATGCACATAAAATCAGCATGTAGAATAAAATTGCCTAAATAATCATGTATTATTTGCAAAATTGATTCATATCTACCTTGGAGATGTGCTGTGGCATTAGTTTTAGATGGTCGTGCATTGGCGAAACAAATTGAAACTGACTTGTTAACCCGTGTTGAAGCGTTGAAAGCAAAATCAGGTCGTACCCCAATTTTGGCAACGATTTTGGTCGGTGACGATGGTGCATCAGCGACTTATGTACGTATGAAGGGAAATGCCTGCCGTCGTGTAGGTATGGATTCATTAAAAGTTGAACTTCCAAAGGAAACTACGACTGAACAATTATTGGCTGAAATTGAAAAATTAAATGCAAATCCTGATGTTCATGGGATTTTGTTACAGCATCCAGTGCCTGAGCAAATTGATGAGCGTGCATGTTTTGATGCAATCTCTCTTGCCAAAGATGTGGATGGCGTGACTTGCCTTGGCTTTGGTCGTATGGCAATGGGTGAAGCGGCGTATGGTTCTGCAACACCAGCGGGAATTATGACCATTCTAAAAGAAAACAACATTGAAATTGCAGGTAAGCATGCCGTAGTGGTTGGTCGTTCTGCAATTTTAGGTAAACCTATGGCTGCAATGCTATTGGAAGCAAATGCAACAGTAACGATTTGCCATTCACGTACCCAAAACCTTGCTGAGTTTGTTAAACAAGCCGATATTATTGTGGGTGCGGTAGGTAAAGCTGAGCTGATTCAAAAAGACTGGATTAAGCAAGGCGCTGTTGTGGTTGATGCGGGCTTCCATCCACGTGATGGCGGTGGTGTAGGTGATATTCAATTGGTAGGGATTGAAGAGATTGCATCTGCTTATACGCCTGTTCCAGGTGGTGTAGGTCCAATGACCATTACCACTTTAATTCGTCAAACAGTTGAAGCGGCAGAGAAAGCATTAGGCTAATACTTTAAGTATGCTTCTAAAAAGCTGTATAGCATAAAACTATACAGCTTTTTTTATGAGGTAGATTTCATTAAGGAGAATTTTAGGCTTAGTCGAAAAATCTTATGTTCAAGCCACTTTGATTGATTGCATAGGTTTACTAAGCGGATTATTACTTTTCAGTCATGCGAAGCTAGATTATGATCGCCTGATCTGTGGATTCTAACGACAGCGATGGCAGTATTTAAATTGCTGTTTCTATACGATTCGCTGTTTCTGAACGATGCATATTTTGCATAGCATTAAAGGTTTATAAATTTAATGAGCTGTACTTTTCAAATGGCGAAAGCACCACAACATTTATTGGATGCATTGCATGAGGTCATTCCTCAGGCGGAGCTATTGGCGCAACAGTTGCCAGAAACTCCTATTGCTTTGTGGCTCATTCCACCAGTATTTCCATCAGATCGTTTAGATGATGAGGTGATTCGCCGCATTTGGAATGAAACCCCATACTGGATTTTTTGCTGGGCTTCAGGGCTGGCAATGGCACAATGGTTATTGGCAGAGCCACATCATGTGAAAGATAAAATAGTCCTCGATTTTGGTGCAGGTTCAGGTGTGGTCGCGATTGCTGCCAAAATGGCAGGCGCGAAACGCGTGATTTGCTGTGATATCGATTCCATTAGCTTGGCTGCCTGTAAAGAAAATGCAGCGCTAAATCAGGTCGAATTGGAATATTTAGATGATTTATATCAAGCTGAACAAGTCGATGTACTGTTGGCGGCAGATGTGTTGTATGACCAATGTAACCGTTTTTTCCTCGATGAGTTTTTAAAATTCGCACCTGAAGTTTGGGTGGCAGACAGTCGAGTGAAAAATTTTAGTCATCCAAAATATATGAAAATTGATGAGCGCAGTGCCACAACTTGGCCTGATTTGGATGAAGCAAAAGAGTTTCGCAATGTGAGCTTTTATAAGACGCTATAACGCATAGCATCTTATAAGACTTTGATTTTATGAGCAGCTATAACGCACAATACGCAAAGTACTTGGACGCGCTTCTAAAGCCTGACGTGTTGCATAGTCTTCACTATTATGCAGATCTGGCGTGTTGCTTAGACCAATCGAGGTACGTGAGTTGCCAATTTGGCGACCATAACGATCAGATGCCATCGCAGCAGGGTTGGCAACTTCATTCACGCTGAGAATTTGTAATTTAAAGGTTTTATTTGTACCTAAAACTTTCTGGCAAGCACGTTGTAGTTTTTTGGCATCTAAATCCTGATTTTGACGACCAGCTAAGGTATAAGCGAGGGTTACTGAGTCCGCTGTTTGGCTTTCTACACGGTAACCAACTTGACCATTATACTGTTGAGGAGTGCTTTGGCAGGCTGCAAGACCTAAAGCGATAAAACCGAGCCCTAAAAATTGAAACGTTTTTTTCATGGTGGAAGTTCCGTGTTTTATTCTTGGGCACAGTATGCCATAAGCCTGTGAAAATAACGATGTGGTTCAAAGTAAAACGACCTACCTGTAACAAAATAAAGGTAGGTCGTCAGTGTTTATTTTCAGCGTTTAATGGTCTGTGATCAGACTATGTTTTTTAGTGTCCTTCATAAAGACGTAGGTGATGAGTGAGAGACCAATCATGAAGGTAATATAGTAGAAGAAGTAGCTTTCATGTCCTGCATTTTTAAAACTTAAAGCGATCAATTCTGCGGTACCACCGAAGATGGTATTGGCAATCGCATAAGGTAGTGCGACCCCCAAGGCACGGATATGGGGTGGAAATAATTCTGCTTTTACGACTGCGTTAATTGCGGTATATCCAGTAACAATAACCATCCCGCTCATACACAGCCAGAATGCAGTGGTTGCATCAGTGGTCGTTCCTAGACGATTGAAAATTGGTACTGTAAAGAGTACGCCACAAATACCGAAAGCGATCATAATTGGTTTACGCCCAATTTTATCGGACAAGGCGCCTACCGCAGGTTGAATCAGCATAAAAATAAAGATGGCTGCTGTGGTAATTTCAGTGGCAGTACTTTTGTCAAAACCAGAAGTATTCACCAAGTATTTTTGTAGATAGGTGGTAAAGGTATTGAATGCGAGTGTGCCGCCCGCAGTCAGCATAATGACAGTAAAAGCTGCTTTGGGGTGTTTGGTAAATAACTCGATTGCCCCTGATTTTGGGCCACCTTGTTTGGCTTGTTCTTGCGCTTCTTTTGAAGATTGGGTTTCAACCAGTCCACGACGAATCCAAAACACAACAATGGCTAACATGGCACCAATCAGGAAGGGAATACGCCATCCCCAAGCATGTAGTGCGTCTTCAGAAAGCGTATGTTGCAGAATAATCAGTACGCACAGAGCGATAAGCTGCCCTGAGATTAAAGTCACATACTGAAAACTAGAGAAAAATCCGCGATGGTTTTTTCCTGCCATTTCGGTAAGATAAGTCGCACTCGAACCATATTCTCCACCGACACTGAGCCCTTGTAATAGACGCGCAAACAATAAAATTGCAGGTGCTAACATTCCCGCAGCATCATAAGTAGGTGCGCAGGCAATCATCAGTGAGCCAACACACATCAAAGATACGGATAGGGTTAAACCTGCTTTACGCCCCTTGCGATCCGCATAAATGCCCATAATCCAAGCGCCAATAGGGCGCATTAAAAAGCCTAAGGCAAATACGGCTGCGGCCTGTAATAGCTTGACGGTTTCATTGCCTTCTGGAAAGAAAACAGGCGCAAAATAAAGTGTGAAGGCTGCATAAACGTACCAATCGTACCACTCTACAAGGTTACCAGCGGAACCCCCTAAAATAGATTTAAAACGTGTTTTTCGATCAAATGGCGTGTGTGCAATTTGTGGAGATGAGTTTGACACAAGAAATTCCAAAGCTGTGGCAAAACACATTCTTTTAAATTCTTCAGAAAGGGAGAGAAAAATCTAAAAACATGTATTTTGAAAAAGAGGGTATATGTTACTTTTCACATAATCTTTTATACGCCGATGCGAATGAATCTGCATTAGACATTCGTCGCACTTAAGTCCATGTTTTCCGATGAATCGTATAAATGTTGGACAGATGTTGAGTCTGGAAGATGGCTAAGCTTGAAAAAACTTTTGAGATAAAATAATTCAATTTAACCGTCTTGGTTGGACAATTAATCTATAGTGATTTGGGTTTTCTGTTAGGATTGAGTAGAGAATTATTAAACAAAATAAAAGTTGCTTGAAGCACGCAAAATAAGAGGAGCCTCAATATGGATCAACATCATATCTATGACATGGTCGTCATTGGCGGCGGAATCAACGGTGTAGGTATTGCTGCCGATGCCGCAGGGCGTGGGTTATCTGTTTTGTTGTGTGAAAAGGATGATTTGGCCAGCCATACTTCATCCGCCAGCAGTAAATTGATTCACGGTGGTTTACGTTATTTAGAGCATAAAGAGTTTCGTCTGGTACGAGAAGCTTTGGCTGAGCGTGAAGTCCTCATGGCGAAAGCGCCACATCTGATTCGTGCCATGCGCTTTATTATGCCGCATCGCCCACATTTACGGCCTGCATGGCTGATTCGTACGGGCTTATTTTTCTATGATCATTTAGGTAAGCGGGAAAAGTTAGCAGGTTCAAATTTGGTTGATTTTGATCCTAAAACCAGTCTATTTAAACCTGAAATCGTCAAAGGATTTGAGTATTCGGATTGTGCTGTGGATGATGCACGTCTTGTCGTTGCGAATGCAATTCAAGCCCATGAAAATGGCGCGAGTATACAAACACGCACGCGCTGTATCACTGCACAGGCAGAGCAAAATGTGTGGACGGTACAATTACAAAATACACAAGGGACTTTCGCTGTTCGTGCCAAAGTACTGGTGAATGCCGCAGGGCCATGGGTCACCGAATTTATACAGCAAGATTTAAAAATGCAGGCGGCTTATAGCATTCGATTGATTCAAGGTAGCCATATTATTGTGCCTAAAATTTATGCAGGAGATAAGGCTTTTATTCTGCAAAATGATGATCAGCGGATTGTTTTTGCTATTCCGTATTTAGATGAATACACCTTGATTGGGACTACGGATCAGCGCTATTTGGGCAATCCGGATCAAGTAGACATTACAGAAAGTGAAATTGATTATTTGTTGCAGATCATGAATGCACATTTCCAGCAACAATTAACGCGCCAAGACATTATTTCGACTTATTCGGGTGTCCGTCCATTGTGCGATGATGAGTCTGATAATCCATCTGCTATGACGCGTGATTATACCTTGGTATTGACTCAACAGCAGCATGCGCCATTGCTTTCAGTTTATGGGGGCAAGCTTACAACTTATCGTAAACTGGCTGAATCTGCCATGCATCAGCTCAAACCATTTTTTAGCAAATTAAAACCAGACTGGACGGCCAAAGCCTTGTTACCAGGTGCAGAAAACTTTTTTAATGCTGAGCATCTGGTCAAAGAGCTAGAGCAATATTTACCAGATGTGCCGAAGTCTTTGGTCGAGCGTTGGGTACATAGCTACGGTTCTCGAGTATGGCGGATGCTTGGAAGTTGTGAGCATGTTTCTGCGTTAGGACAGTGTTTTGGTCATGATTTATATCAGCAGGAGGTGGATTATTTGGTTGCGAATGAATGGGCGGTGAGTAGTGAAGATATTTTAAAGCGCCGTAGCAAACTGTATTTAAAATTTGACCCAGACCAGATTGCTCGATTGGACGAGTATTTACTTGCTTTACATAAACGTCGTGCACAAGAAATAGCTGCGTAGTCATAATTTTGAGTAAGTACGAATTATTTTTTAATTCTAATCGGCGTTAGATTTTTGATTAAAAAAAAGCCGCGTATGCGGCTTTTTGGTCTTTAGATTTCGATACCGCCAAGTTGTTTGCAGTTTACAGGCGTATTCCATTTAACGGCTGTACCCCAAACCACTGGGCGTACAATACGCCAAGGCCAAAAACCAAATCTTTGGCTTGCATTGTAGTTAATAACCACATTACCACCGACTTGATGCGCACGCTCAGCGAAGCGAGGGTAGAGCTCTTCTACGCTACCATAAGTCCCTTTCGCAACTTTAATCCGCTTCTTAATCTGAAATTGATTGGAGTCGGGTGTACCTTTAATCGCGCAAACATGCAGAGCAGGTTGTTCTGTTGTTTCGGTGTTGGCTAGAGCAAGATTGGATAAAGCAAATGAGCAAGTCAAAAGTGCGAGTGTTTTTAGCATGAATTTCCCCTTAGATACTTCTTTTTGATTATAAAGTTTATGAAAAATAGGTTGAAAAAAGACCGCTAGCGCGGTCTTTAATCTTAAATTTTTTTAAGCATTTAAGCAGATTGCTTAACCGCTTCTAAAAGTTCGTTTTGACGAGCTTTAAGTGCAGCCGGTAAACGGTCACCTAATTGATTGAACAATTCAGTGTGGCTTTCAATTTCTTTGATCCATTGCTCTTTGTCTTGAGAAGTAATCAGGTCAAATTGAGCTTGAGTAAAGTCAGAACCAGTCCAGTTTAACTGTTCGTAAGTTGGCACACGACCAATTGGAGTTTCAACTGCATCAGCACGGCCTTCACAACGATCAATGATCCATTCAAGCACACGCATGTTTTGACCAAAACCAGGCCATACGAAGTTGCCTTCAGCATCACGACGGAACCAGTTTACATTATAGATACCAGGAAGTTTGTTACCCGCAGCTTTCGCTTTCGCTTCAACTTCTGCACCCATTTCTAACCAATGAGAGAAGTAGTCTGCCATGTTGTAGCCCGCGAACGGAAGCATAGCAAATGGATCACGACGAACAACACCTTGTTGACCAACAGCGGCAGCAGTTGTTTCAGAACCCATTGTTGCAGCTTTGTACACGCCATCTACCCAGTCAAATGCTTCTGAGATTAATGGAACGGTGTCCGCACGGCGACCACCAAAGATGAACGCAGAAATTGGAACACCCGCTGGATTTTCCCAGTCAGCGTCAATAGAAGGACATTGACCAGCAGCCACGGTGAAGCGCGCATTTGGATGAGCTGCTTTTTCAGTACCTGTATGTGGTTGACCTTTCCAGTTGGTAAGGTTTGCAGGCGCTTCTTTAGAAAGACCTTCCCACCAAACTTCGCCATTGTCAGTTACAGCAACGTTGGTATAGATGACGTCTTTGTGAAGCGTCGCCATACAGTTCGGGTTAGTCTTGGTATTTGTACCAGGCGCAACACCGAAGAAACCAGCTTCAGGGTTAATTGCATATAAGCGACCATCTTCACCTGGTTTAATCCAAGCAATATCGTCACCTACGGTTTCAATTTTCCAGCCTTCGTAGCCTGCTGGTGGAATAAGCATCGCAAAGTTTGTTTTACCACAAGCAGAAGGGAATGCCGCTGCGATGTAGTGTTTTTCACCTTGAGGATTAGTCACGCCAAGGATTAGCATGTGTTCAGCTAACCAGCCTTGTTCACGACCCATTGCAGATGCGATACGGAGTGCCAAGCATTTTTTACCCAATAATGCATTGCCGCCGTAACCAGAACCGTATGACCAAATTTCACGAGTTTCTGGATAATGAACGATGTATTTTTCAGGGTTGCAAGGCCATACAACATCTTTTTGTCCTTCTGCAAGTGGCGCACCTACAGTGTGGATACAAGGAATGTACTCGCCATCAGTACCAAGAACGTCATAAACGGCTTTACCCATACGTGCCATTTTAGACATGCTTACCGCAACGTAAGGTGAGTCTGTTAATTCAATACCAATGTGCGCAATGTGGCTGCCCAAAGGACCCATAGAGAAAGGAACAACGTACATTGTACGACCTTCCATTGCACCGTCAAATAAACCATTTAAACGAGTGCGCATTTCTGCAGGAGCTTCCCAGTTGTTTGTCGCACCAGCATCTTCTTCTTTTTCAGAACAGATATATGTACGACCTTCAACACGCGCAACGTCAGAAGGGTCAGAATTTGCAAGATAAGAACCAGGGTGTTTTTCTTGGTTTAAAGCTTGCATAGTGCCGTTAGCGATCATCAAGTCGATAAGACGTTGATATTCTTCTTCGCTGCCGTCACACCATTCAATCTTTGCTGGTTTGGTTAATTTCGCAATTTCTTCAACCCATGCAATAAGCTTAGGGTGACGAACGAATTCTGGTGCGTTCACTTGGGTCATGGTGAGGCCTATCTTAAAAGTGTACAAATTTTGTACAAAGTCCAATCTAAGTAATCAGGTTACCTAGATGAAAGTAAAAAAAAGTGGCAGTATTAAAGCACAAAATGATGAAAAAAATAAGACACCCGTATCTACTTGTAGGTATTGATAATTTGTATTGTATTTTTAATTTTATCTTATAAATCATTATGTTGTGATTTATATTTTGAGACTTTATTTGTATTTATTTTTTTTATGGGAATTATTTATTTAAATTATGTTCTTTTTATACAATAGCTTATGTGTATTTTTTTTATGAGAGCTATTATTGATTAAATGAATGGTGGTAATTTGAATTTTGCATAAGAGCATTGTTAATTGGTGATAAATTGGACAAAATTAGAGCAAATACTTCATAGAAGTGAATTTGCGGGATGAATTTAAAACCCCTTTCCATTATTTACAATGCACGCTCTGGTTTTCATGCCAGTAATAAAGAACAAGTCTATGAGCAATTACTGACATATTTTACAGAGCAAGGCTTTGAGATTCAGGCTTTTGAGCTTGGTGAAAAAAACGATTTTCCTGCCTTGATGCAATCAATTATACAGCGCCATCATTCTTCCAGTGAAATGGGGGTGATTGTTTCAGCAGGCGGAGATGGAACTTTAAATGCGGTTGCCAAAGCCTTACTCGGGACCCATATCCCTTTAGGTATTTTACCCTTAGGCACATTTAATTATGTTGCCCGTGTTTTGAATATTCCACTTGAAATTATGCAAGCGGCTGAAGTGATTGCTACGGGGCAGATACGCTCCATTCATGTGGCTAAAATTAATGATCAAATTTACTTAAATAATGCCAGTTTGGGTTTATATCCTTTATTTATTCAACGTCGTGAACTCTATAATGCCAAGTTTGGGCGTTTTCCTTTACATGCTTACACTTCGGGTTTGGATGTGTTGATTCGAGATCGTAAAGAGTTGAAATTGGAGGTGGAAGTGGATGGTAAAACCTATCCTGTAAAAACCCCCTTAATCTTTTTTGGTAATAATCAACTACAGTTAGCGGAAATGAAATTACGTATTGCTAAATGCGCAGAGCGGGGGCAAGTTGCAGGTCTAGTCGTGGCAAAAAGCGATAAATTAACTTTATTTCGGATGTTATTACAGTTAATCCGTGGTGAGCTAGAAAAAGCACCTGATGTTTATAGTTTTGCCGCAGACGATGTCAAAGTCTTTTCGCAACGTGAAAAATTAACGGTTGCACTGGATGGTGAAATTGTAGAAATGCGCCCTCCACTGCATATCACCGTACAAAAAAATGCAGTTAATATGATGGTGCCGTATGCTGCTGCATCTGTCTGATCTGCATTTTGGTACTGAGCGACCTGAATGTCTGACTGCGATTCAGCGGTTTTGTCGTGAACAACAGCCCGAACTGGTGGTAGTGAGCGGGGATTTAACCCAACGTGCGCGCTATAGAGAATTTTTTCACTGTAAACAGTTCCTCGACAGCCTAAATTGCCCTTACTTGGTGGTGCCAGGTAACCATGATATTCCGCTGTACCATGTTTGGGATCGTATTTTTAATCCCTTTACGCGCTACCAATTGTTTTTTGGTAATATGGAAATGACCTTGGAAACTGAGCACTTTTATGTGATTGGGGTCAATAGTATCCGCCGTCGTTACCATACGCGCGGACATATTTCTTTAGAGCAAATTCAACTGATTGATCAAATATTACAGCGTGCACCAGAGCACAAAATAAAAATTATTGCAGCACATCAGCCTTTTTATGCATCGCCAGAAGATCCGCATGACATTAAAGATTGTCCTGTACTTGGACGTATGGCATTAGAAGTTTGGAGTAAAAGTGGTTTAAAGGCACTGCTGCATGGTCATTTGCATCAGTCAGCGGTATTCGATTTAAATTACTTATACCATTTAAATGTTGGGCATCCTGTGTTGGATATTCATGCAGGAACAGCAACGTCTTATCGTTTACACCATGCTTTAAGCAATAGTTTTAATGTGATTGATGCACAAGCAGATGTGCGACATTATCAATTTAGCCTTCAACATTTAGAGTTTGAATTGGTATAAATTGCTGAATTAAGCAACGAATCATTCGTATTGCCTAAAAAAAATACAAAAAAGATGCTTTTTTTTTAAAGCAGCCCTTGAAGCGTTCTTTTCCATCCCCACAAAAGTGTCATCTAAATTCATTTTGATGATGACCAAAGGAATAAATAAGTCGTCATCAGTCATCTTAATAGACTTAGTCTGATGGAGTTATTTATGAGCAACATTCGTCCATTACATGACCGTGTAGTTATTCGTCGTGTTGAAGAAGAAACGAAAACCGCTGGCGGTATTTTATTGCCAGGTTCTGCAGCAGAAAAACCAGCACAAGGTGAAATTATTGCTGTAGGTAATGGTCAAATCACGGACAACGGTATTCGCGCTTTAGATGTAAAAGTTGGCGACAAAGTATTGTTCGGTACTTATGCAGGTACAACTGTAAAAGTACAAGGTGAAGAACTTCTTATCATGAAAGAGTCTGACATTTTAGCTGTATTAGAAGGCTAATTCTGTCCTTACTCGTTCAATCTCAGATTAGTAAAGATTAAAAAATTTCGGAGTCTATAAATGTCAGCTAAAGACGTAAAATTTGGTGATTCAGCACGCTCTAAAATGATTGCAGGCGTAAACGTGCTTGCAGATGCTGTAAAAGTAACTTTAGGTCCTAAAGGCCGTAATGTTGTGATTGACCGTTCTTTCGGTGCACCGCACATCACTAAAGATGGTGTAACAGTTGCGAAAGAAATTTCTCTTAAAGATAAATTTGAGAACATGGGCGCTCAATTGGTTCGTGAAGTGTCTTCTAAAACCAATGACATCGCGGGTGACGGTACAACAACAGCAACTGTACTTGCTCAAGCAATTTTAAATGAAGGGATCAAGTCTGTAACTGCGGGTATGAACCCAATGGACTTGAAACGTGGTATCGACCTTGCAGTGAAAGCATTGGTTGCTGAAATTAAAGCAACGGCAAAACCTGCGTCTGATACTAAAGCAATTGAACAAGTGGGTTCAATCTCTGCAAACTCTGACGAAACTGTAGGTAAACTCATTGCACAAGCAATGGAACGCGTGGGTAAAGAAGGCGTAATTACCGTTGAAGAAGGTTCAGGCTTTGAAGATGCTTTGGACGTTGTTGAAGGTATGCAGTTTGACCGTGGTTATATCAGCCCGTACTTTGCAAACAAACAAGATACATTAACGGCTGAACTTGAAAATCCGTTCATTTTGCTTGTTGACAAAAAAATCAGCAACATCCGTGAACTAATTACTGTATTAGAAGCAGTAGCTAAAACAGGCAAACCACTTTTAATCATCGCTGAAGATGTTGAAGGTGAAGCGTTAGCAACACTTGTTGTGAACAACATGCGCGGCATTATTAAAGTATGTGCAGTGAAAGCGCCTGGCTTTGGTGACCGCCGTAAAGCAATGCTTCAAGACATCGCAATCTTAACGGGTGCGACAGTGATTTCTGAAGAAGTAGGCATGTCTTTAGAGCAAGCTTCTCTTCAAGATTTAGGTACTGCACACAAAATCACAGTTTCTAAAGAAAACACTGTGATTGTGGATGGTGCTGGTGATGCTGCTCAAATCGCTGAGCGTGTTCAACAAATCCGTGCACAAATTGAAGAATCTACGTCTGAATATGACAAAGAAAAACTTCAAGAACGCGTTGCTAAATTAGCTGGCGGTGTAGCTGTAATCAAAATTGGTGCAGCAACTGAAGTTGAAATGAAAGAGAAGAAAGACCGTGTTGACGATGCATTACATGCAACTCGTGCTGCGGTTGAAGAAGGTGTAGTTGCTGGTGGTGGTGTTGCACTCGTACGTGCTGCTGCTGCGCTTGATGGCTTAAACGGTGCGAATGATGACCAAAACGTGGGTATCAACATTCTTCGTCGTGCGATTGAAGCGCCACTTCGTCAAATCGTTGCAAATGCGGGTGATGAGCCTTCAGTTGTTATCAACGCGGTGAAAAATGGCGAAGGTAACTTTGGTTATAACGCTGCAACTTCTGAGTATGGCGACATGCTAGAAATGGGTATTCTTGACCCAGCGAAAGTAACGCGTTCTGCACTTGAGCATGCTGCATCTGTTGCTGGCCTAATGCTCACAACTGAGTGCATGATCACTGATATTCCAGAAGACAAGCCTGCAATGCCTGATATGGGCGGCATGGGTGGTATGGGCGGAATGATGTAATCATTACCCCAGATTCACAGATCTAAAAAATCCCCACTTGATGTGGGGATTTTTTATTTTTATCGGTATAATTGAGTTAGAAAAAGATTCGAAAATAATAAAGTAATAAAAAACAAAATATTAAAGTAATGTATGGGTTAGTTTTTTGCGTCTGGGGAGAAGGATATGGAGCAAGAACATGTAATGATCGAAATGATTTATGAAGCAACCATGGATCCTACATTGTGGCAGCAGGTTCTCATTCGACTGGTTGAATATACAGGCAGTCAAAGTGCAATTTTTACCGCGATCGATCAGCTCAATCCCAAATTTAATTTTACCTTTACCCATAACATTTCTGAGGCAACTTTAGCAGCCTATCATGATGAAAAAATTCAAATGATAGATATGCAATTACATGCCCCGATCTTGAAACAACAAGGCTTGGGAGAGCCTGTAGTTTTGGACTGGAGTGCCTACGCACAGCGTCAAGGGCAAGCTGAATATAGCTTTTATGAAAAATGTGTAGCACCTTCAGGCATAGGTTCGGCACAAGGCATTCTACTAGAAACAGGACAATATCGCTGGGCAGTATTGGGTATTCATCGAGCAGCGACGGTTCCAATATATCAACAACAAGAAACTGAACTGTTAAAAAGATTAAGTAAGCATTTCCGTCGCGCACTGCAAATTCATCGTCAGTTAAGTTTGGTACAGCAGGAAAATCTAGATCTATATAAACTTTTTGATGCTTTAAAAACGGGAGTGATTTTACTGGATGAAAATGCCTGTTTACTGTATGCCAATACGCAAGCACAAAGGATTTTAGAGACATGTCAAGAACTCAGCTTAGACCATTTTAATCGTTTAAATGCTGTAACTCCTTATCATGCACAATTAGAACAATATCTTGCCAGTGCACGCTTTCAGGATTCATCACCAACCCATCATCAAGGTATTCATGCAGGTGGAGTTTTGGCAATTCAGTCTGCTCAAAAATCACAAGTTTTGATGGTCAGTGTCGTGCCTTTTTCAAGTGTTTGGCAGAACCTGCCGAATCAACAGCAAATAGAACAGAAAGTAGCGGTATTTTTAACTGAGCCAGATAAGCACTATCAACTTGCGGGTGATTTTTTAAAGCAGCATTATCAGCTTTCACAGCGCGAGGTCGAAATTTGTCAACTATTTGTCGATGGATACAATCTTGAAGCTATTGCAAAGGAATGTACACTGACACTCAGTTCGGTACGCACATATATGAAATATATTTTTGCCAAAACGGAGTGTTCAACTCAAGTCGAATTATTTCGCTTATTGGTAGGTTTAAGTTTGGATTTTGAACATATTCCTTAATTGTACTTTAACCCCATAAAATCAGTGTCCAAGTGATGGCAATAATACTCAAAGCAACAAATTGTGCAGCACTACCCATATCTTTAGCATTTTTAGACAAGGGGTGACGTTCTAAAGAAACGCGATCGACAATTGCTTCTAAGGCCGAATTGAAAAGCTCGACAATGATTGCCAACAAACAAACGGCTATAAGAATAGCTTGCTCACTACGGCTCACGTTAAGAAAAAAAGTGACTGGAATCAAAATAAGATTGATATAAATAATTTGTCGAAACGCGGCTTCATGTTGAAAAGCAGCTTTAAAACCAGCGATAGAATAGTGGGTTGCATTAAAGATTCGTTTTAAACCAGTTTTACCTTTAAGGGGAGAATATTCGCTCATGATGGATATGATCATTCTAGATAGAGAGGAGAATAGCCCTGATAGATTAAAGTGGGCTTAAAACATACAAATATGTAGGCTTAGTTTAGCATGAATTACGCTCAATCAAATGAGCAAAAAGTTGTCACTTGGCTTGGGATAAAGTGATATTCATCCTCTCTCAGAATTATATTCAAGTCTGCATTGGCTTTAGATATTGAGGAATATATAGTTGATATTGGGTTGATTCTTGATTTGCATGATTGATTGAAATTATCGGGTGGAAGGAATGGATCTTCATCATTTCTACATAATTGAATAATAAATCCGTAACTATGTTAATAATGATTGTGTTTTATGGTTGGGTCATTGAATATCAACATAAATTTGCTAGTTTTTTCTTCCTCCTTTGAATTCTAATTTTTAAGTGGCGCAAACCTATGTTGTCTAAGTTTTTTATACAACGTCCCATTTTTGCGGGTGTACTTGCAATTATTGTGATGGCTTTGGGGCTTTTTGCCGTTCTGAATTTGCCAGTAGAACGTTATCCCGATATTGCGCCACCACGAATTACCGTGAGTGCAAGTTATACAGGTGCATCTGCGGAAACTGTAGAGGAAAGTGTTACGCAAATTTTAGAACAGCAAATCAAAGGGATCGATCACCTTTTATATTTTAGTTCCAGTAGTGATTCTTCTGGGCGTAGCCGAATTAGCATCAGTTTTGAAAATGGCACTGACCCCGATACTGCACAGGTACAAGTACAGAATGCAATTAATGGTGTCGTCAGTCGTTTACCAGAAGATGTACAGCGCCAAGGTGTAAATGTCTATAAATCACTGGGGGATACCCATATGGTGATTGGCTTATATGATGCTTCTGGTCGTAGCGACAATATTGAGTTGTCTGATTATATGATGACGCATTTGGAGCAGGACATTGCCCGTATTGACGGTGTCGGTGAAGTTGATGTATTTGGTTCGCAATATGCGATGCGTATTTGGCTCAATCCTGCAAAATTAAAGCAATATAATTTAATGCCATCCGATATTCGTAGCGCAATTGAAGCACAGAATACTCAAGTGGCAGCGGGCGGTATTGGCGATTTACCCACGGTCGAAAATCAATATCTGAATGCAAAAGTGACTTCGGGATCTCGGCTTAAAACTGTACCTGAATTTGAACAGATTATTGTGAAGTCAAACCGTGATGGTAGTTTTGTCTATTTAAAAGATGTGGCGCGCATTGAGTTAGGTGCAGAAAACTATCAATCCTTTAATACCATTAATGGTTTTGCATCGGCAGGGATGGGGATTTCGTTGTCTTCTGGAGCAAATGCACTTGCGACATCTGCACTGATTAAAGCCGAGGTTGAGCACTTATCCAGTAAATTACCCGCGGGCTATAAAATTGTTTATCCGCGGGATAATACGCCGTTTGTGCAAGAGTCGATTAAGGAAGTTGTCAAAACCCTGTTTGAAGCGGTCACTCTGGTGGTGATTGTGATGTTTCTGTTTTTGCAGAATTGGCGCGCTACTTTAATTCCCACTATTACCGTGCCTGTAGTGATTTTGGGCACGATGGCAATACTCTATGTTTTAGGTATGAGCATTAATACCTTAACCCTATTTGCTTTGGTTTTAGCGATTGGTTTATTGGTAGATGATGCGATTGTGGTGGTCGAAAATGTGGAGCGTCTGATGCACGAACAGCATTTGTCTGCCAAAGATGCCGCCATTGAATCCATGCAGGAAATTAGTGGAGCCTTAATTGGGATTACTTTGGTACTTACCGCAGTCTTTATTCCCATGGCATTTTTTGGCGGATCTACAGGGGTAATTTATCGCCAGTTTTCCATCACTTTAGTGGCTGCGATGGGGCTTTCCTTAATGGTGGCTTTGGTGTTAACGCCAGCCCTGTGTGCTTTAATTTTGCAGCCCAGCAATAAGCAGAAAAAATGGGCGGTGTGGTTCAATCAAAAGTTAGACCAGTTAAAAACACACTATCTTAAACTCGCGCAATTGACCATAAACCATAAACGCATCAGTTTGGTGATATTTACTGCATTAATCGCCGTATTTGCCTTGTTTTATCGTGCTTTGCCCACCAGTTTTATTCCAAGTGAAGATCAGGGCATATTAAGTGTGCAATTTGAGCTGATTAATGGTGCACCGTTGTCTAAAAGTCGTGAAATTGGTGAGGAGATTCGCCAGTATTTTCTGAGTCAAGAAAAAGACAATGTCAATTTGGTGATGGTTCGCTATGGGCGTAATTACTCTGGGACTGGACAGAATTTAGGGCAAGGATTTGTCGCCTTGAAACATTGGGATGAGCGGAGTGGTCAACACAATTCAGCTCAAGCCATACGTGAACGCGCAATGAAATATTTCCGTCAGAATCGTAATGCCAAAATTATGGTGAATATGCCTTCATCTGTGAGTGGGCTGGGTCAGACGGATGGTTTGGAGTTTTGGATTCGAGACATTAACGGCAATGGACGTCAATTCTTAGATGCGGAATTTAAAAAGTTACAAACCGCAGCAGAACACTATAAGAGCTTTGAAAATCTGGATAACAAGGCAAATCCTGATAAAGCTGAGTTACAAGTCAAGATTGATCAAAAACAAGCGATGGCATTAGGTCTATCACAATCCGCCATTAACAGCACTTTATCGGCTGCGTGGGGCGGTTCTTATGTCAATGATTTCATTGATCGTGGGCGGGTTAAACGTGTGATGATGCAGGGGGATGCCGAATATCGATCGAAACCTGAAGATTTGCAGCAATGGTATGTCCGCAATGATACCAATCAGATGGTGTCATTTGCCAGTTTTGCCAACGTAAATTGGGGCGGTGGGCCTGAAGTGGTGAAACGCTTTATGGGCTATACCGCTTTAGAGATGGAAGCAGATACAGCAAAGAATGTCAGTTCGGGTGTCGCCATGGGGGATATTCAGACGTTGGTGGAACAGCAGCCTGATATTAACTTGGCGTGGAGTGGGCTTTCATTTGAAGAACAAAAATCAAGTCATCAGGCTTTATGGCTATATTTGATCTCGATTGGTTTTATCTTTTTATGTTTGGCGGCGCTGTATGAGAGCTGGACTATTCCAACGGCTGTTATGAGTGCTATTCCTTTAGGCATTGGAGGAAATATTCTCTTTAGTTATTTTGTGGGCTTTCCAAATGACATATATTTCCAGATTGCCTTACTCACCACGATTGGTCTGTCATGTAAAAATGCCATTTTGATTGTGGAATTTGCTTCTATGGCGCAAACACGTGGTCTCACGGTCATACAAGCAGCCATGGAGGGGGCGAGTTTACGTTTAAGGCCAATTTTGATGACTTCTTTGGCTTTTGGTGCTGGCGTCATTCCTTTGGTGTTTGCCTTTGGTGCAGGGGCGGCAAGTCGGCAGGAAATAGGCATTAGTGTACTGGGCGGTGTGATTTTCGGGACAGTCTTGGTATTGATTTTTATTCCCTTTATGTACGTGTTGATTCGCTCCATGTTTGGAAAGAAACAACAGCAATTATAGTGCTTCGAACTGTTAATGGTTTTCTATACTTTATAAATCCACCAGCAGGATGAGCCTTAAGAGATTTCTAAAATTTCATGTTGAAAGTGATTCATCTACGGAACCTTTAAATGGCAAAAATTCTTATAAACTGCTGATTTAAGGTTGGCTACTATTCTGCTAGATGAATGGAAAGTAGTTGTTCAATTTTCTGCAAATTTGCATAACCC
Organism: Acinetobacter sp. AM; assembly: GCF_003105055.1. Taxonomy (NCBI): domain Bacteria; kingdom Pseudomonadati; phylum Pseudomonadota; class Gammaproteobacteria; order Moraxellales; family Moraxellaceae; genus Acinetobacter; species Acinetobacter sp. AM. The sequence goes on from NZ_QETG01000037.1 coordinate 18,056, forward strand.
TTTGTTACGGCATTCGCATGAAAAATGCTTTAAGCTGTAGTGAAATCAACATCATACTGACATGAACATGCCTGAACAGCAGCGAGCTACAAAAAAAACACCGCAAGAAGTCATTCGTTTAGAGCGTGATTTAGCGAAATATGCCAATCTTATGGATTCACTGATTCGAATTCCTTTTACCAAGCAAGGTGTGGGGGCAGATGCCGCTTTAGGCACCATTCCTGTGGCAGGAGATGTCGCAGGTTTTGCATTAACCTGTTATGCGGTGTATAAAGCCAAGCAAATTGGCGTACCACAACATAAATTAAATGTAGTGTATAAACTGGCGGCAATAGACTTAGTGGTCGGATTTATTCCAATAGCAGGAACCCTATTTGATATTTTTATTCGTCCAAGCCGTAAAGCACTCGATGTCGTACATGAGCATATTCGGGAAGAATATCAGATCCGCGATACGACGCATGTCGAACATCCGTATTTACATGAAAAGTTAGAACAAAAGCAGCAGCATTCAGCCTTTTGGCGTCAGCCAGTCATTGCATGGTTATGGCTACATATTCCAGATTTGATTGGTTTGGTGGTGATTGTTTTGCTGCTTGTTGCCTCTTGGTATGGCTTTACTGCCGTATGGTCTTGGTATCAAAACTGGTCTTAAACCTATTGATCTAATAAAAAAGCCTCCATATCGGAGGCTTTTTTGAATCTTTAAACTTATGCGCAGTCTAATTGTTGTAAGGCTGCTACACGTTGTTCAATCGATGGGTGAGTTTGGAATAAGGCAGCTAAGCTGAACCCTTGTTCTTTACCTTCCGTAATTGAGAATGCTTTCATTTCTTTTGGCATTTGGTCAGGAAGTTCTGATTCTGCTTGTAAACGTAATAAGGCAGAAATCATGGCTTGTTTGCCTGCAAGACGTGCACCCGCTTCATCCGCACGGAATTCACGATAGCGTGAAAACCACATCACGATGGCAGACGCCAAAATACCAAATACGATGTCTAAGACAATAGTAATAGCGAAGTAAGCCAATCCTGGAGCTTCTCCGTCTTCACGACCGAATACATTGCGGTCAATGAAATCACCTACAACACGTGCAAAGAACATGACAAAGGCGTTAACGACACCTTGGATCAATGCCAGTGTCACCATATCACCATTGGCAACGTGACCAATTTCATGGGCAAGTACAGCACGCAATTCATCTTTATTCATACGCTCAAGTAAGCCCGTAGAAACGGCTACGAGCGCATCATTTTTATTCCAACCTGTTGCAAATGCATTTGATTGGTAAGATGGGAAAATACCCACTTCTGGCATGTTAATACCAGCACGCTGAGACAATTCCGCAACTGTTTGTAGCAACCAAACCTCTGCTTGGCTACGTGGAGCATTAGGGTCAATAAGTTCAGTGCCAGTTGTTTTTTTCGCCATCCATTTCGACATGAACAGAGACACTAAAGAGCCAACCATACCAAACACGAAACAGACGACTAAAAGGTTGCCTAGATTCAAGCCACCCGCGCCATGATAACTACCGACACCGAAGAGTGACAAAATAATGCCAGCTACAACCAGTACCGCGAGGTTGGTTAGCAAGAACAAACCAATCCGCATCATTGAGAAAATCCTCTTAATATAGAAATATAATCTGATTTATAACTGATAAATCATAAGGATCAATATGCGGTGAATATTGCAAAAATTCAAGAAAAAAACGTGACTGTCGCTAAAAATAACATTTTTCTATTAATAGATTCGTGCAGATGCCGAAGCATGTTCTGTCGAATATGAGCCTGCTCTTGGAGTATCTGTATAACTACCATCCGCTGCGATGATGATCTCACGCTGCCCACTTCTGGACGATGGGTTTGGGATGGACTCTGCCTGTGCAGATTGAGCATTGTTTTGCTTCGCACTGTAATTTACAGATTGGGCAACGATTTTCCCTGAGTTGCTACCATTGCTGATCAGACCACCTGAATACAGATTGCTATAACGACTGCTCACACGGCGTACATAGTCTTGGGTTTCTTTAAATGGGGGGATGCCACCGTACTTTTGCACATTGCCTTCGCCAGCATTATAGCCTGCAAGGGCAAGGCTGGTATTGCCATTAAAGCGTTTCATCAACCACGCAAGGTATTTCGCACCGGCGTTAATGTTTTGTTGCGGGTCGTATGCATTCGAGACATTGAAGCGACGTGCGGTTGCAGGCATCAGTTGCATTAATCCTTGTGCACCCACTGGAGAACGTGCATTGACGTTAAAGCCAGATTCAGTATGCATCACGGCTTTTATTAAACCTTCCGAAATCCCATGGGTTTGGGCAGCTTGGCGAATCATGGCATCAAATGCGTTGCGATTGCGGCTGTAACTGGGCAAAACCGAAGATTCTGAATTACCCCAGTTACTATAACTATGAATATTACTGTCGGGATAATATGTGGCTTTGACTTTAGTTAAAGATTTATCTGAACTTTTACGATTAGTAAGCAGCGTGCCACCGTTACTATCTTTATAGATATAAATTTGCCCAGCGTAAGTCATAGCACTTCCTAGACTGATAGATGCTGTGCTTAATAAATATAATGCTAATGTTCTTACTTTATTGTTCATTTTAATAATTAATAAAATCTTGCCCAAATAAGTCTTAACAAGTTTAGCAAAAAAATACGGCTTAAAAAGCCTTGCCGAATTTTATTTTTCATGACTTCGTAAAAATCAAGCTTAATTGCAGAGTTAATAATCAAAAAAAAATTAATTTATTTTTAATCAGGATTGCTTGACTATGATAAGTCATTGATATTTATTTAAAATAAAATTGATCAAAAAATGATCAATTTAAATAGAAGCCTTAGACTATGGGAAGGATCACCTGTCAAGTGTTTTGAAATCCACAAAGTTATCCACAGCTTTTGTGGACAACTGTGGAAAAGTCCAAAAGATAAGCATTTGGGCGAAAAAATGAACTGCAACGTTCAAATTTACCTTCTAAGCAATACGAAAAAATGACAAGTAGATTCGGTCATGAGAATTTACATTCTTTAGATGCGATTGCTTGGCGAATCATATAAAATTGCGCGGTATTTTCATTTATGGGTTAATCGTGTCTATGTACTCGCCAGTTGAGTCCGAACAAGGGTTTAATTTCAAGCCAGAACTCCCAACCAGCTCTGCCTACTATCGTTTGTTAAAAAAGCTTCGCCGCCAAGTGGGGCATGCTATTCGTGATTTTAAAATGATCGAAGACGGCGATAAGGTCATGGTCTGTATTTCTGGTGGTAAAGACAGTTATACCTTGCTGGACATCTTATTGCAGTTTAAACGTATTGCGCCGATTAACTTTGACGTGGTTGCGGTAAACCTTGACCAAAAGCAACCGGGTTTCCCTGAAGATGTATTACCGCGTTATTTAGAAGAAAATAACATTCCCTACTATATTTTGGAAAAAGACACTTACAGCATTACGAAGCGTTTAACCCCAGAAGGGAAAACCTATTGTGCGGTGTGTTCGCGTTTACGTCGTGGTTCGTTATATGGCTTTGCACAAGAGATTGGTGCAACCAAAGTGGCGCTCGGACATCACCGTGATGATATTTTAGCGACCTTCTTCCTGAACTTGTTCCATGGCGGTAGCTTAAAAGCCATGCCACCAAAATTGTTGTCTACAGATAAAAAGAACATTTTGATTCGTCCACTGGCCTATGTGGAAGAGAAAGACATTATTAAATATGCAGAAATGCGTCAGTTCCCAATTATTCCATGTAACTTATGTGGTTCGCAGGAGAACCTGCAACGCGCTATGTTAAATGACATGTTGCGTACATGGGACAAGGAGCATCCGAAGCGTTTACACAGCATTTTTGGTGCGTTACAGAACGTTTCACCATCCCAATTGGCCGATCGTGAACTGTTTGATTTTGAAGTGCTCGATTCACAACGTGAGTTCGACTTTAAAGGCGAAAGTTGTTCGACTGAAGCTGAACCTGAGAACAAACGTATTAATATGGTGAATCTTGGCTTTGCTGTTGAATAATTTTGTCATTTAAGCCAATACAAAACACCAATCAATGATTGGTGTTTTTTTATGTAGATGATTTTGATCATCTTTGTATAAGAAATATAAAATATGAACGGTACGTACAAAAAACTTTAGGCACAGGTAAGATATACATGCTATAACAATCTCCACGTGTATTTAGCTTCACAATGATGTCGACTGGATAGGCGACACAAAATGAACAAATAAATTTGAGGAAACATCATGCCTGCCTTTTTAACTGATGATTGGTTTTCAACTGTAGAAACTTTGACTGCACAAGCAGGGGACTTAAATTTGCCACCTGCTTTGGCAAATTTAGCCATTAACTTGGTTGTGACAGATACGAGCGGTAATACCGAATTGGCATTAGATGGTGGCAAAATCTTAAAAGGTTTGTCTTCAAATGCCAAAACAACGCTCAATATGGATGCTGATACACTTCGTAAAGTATTCTTAGAGTTTGATATGGCTGCTGCGATGCAAGCATTCATGACAGGTAAAATCAAAGTTCAAGGTGATATGTCACAATTGATGGCGTTGCAAACCGCAAAACCAAGCCAAGAACAAAAGGATTTATTTAAGAAAGTACTTGAGCTTACAGCTTAAGTTTTTCGCAAAAAAAAGCTTACCTATTGGTAAGCTTTTTTTCTGCCTTCAATTCATGACTATTTATATATTCACCAATTGAGGCGTATTTTTGATGTATTCCAAGTAAGAACGAATACGCGTGACATATTGTACTGCTTGGCGATAGCGGCCATTTTGTGCTTTATGGCTATCTAAATAACTATATAGGTTTACCCAGTTATCTGGATCTTTGCCTTGAGCACTAATACGCTTCTGAATCTGATCTACGGCTCCTGGTCCCATGTTATAGGCAACCAATGCATACCAGTTACGATCTGGATAAGGAACTTCCTCAAACTTGCTCAGCATCAGGTCGTAGTACTTTGCACCCCCCTGAATACTTTGCGCAGGATCGGTACGATTACTCACACCCATCGCTTTGGCTGTGCTGTTGGTCAGCATCATAATGCCGCGCACACCTGTGGGCGAAATTGAATCGGGTTTTAAGTACGATTCTTGATAGCCAATAGCCGCTAAGAAATGCCAATCGAGGTCGTATTTCTCAGCAGTGCGCTGGAAACTGGCTTTATAAATCGGCATACGTTTGGTGAGATCACGTTCAATAGAATCCCATGACTCGGCTTGCACGACATTACGATTATAAAAAGAAGCCAATTGGCCAATTGAACCCGTTTGCTTACTTTGACAAACAAAGCCACTGGCTGTTTGAGTCAAGGGGTCATCAGCATGTTTAAATACCCAATTCAATTGAGTATTTAAGCCATTTTTCTGTAGGCTATATAAGTCACCACAGGTGGCTGAAAACGAAGTTAGTTTTTTACTTTCAATTTTTTGAATGCTTGAGGTGGTAATGGCAAAGTTTGCTTTACCTTGATCAACCAATTTTAATGCCGTGGCATCATCAGGAACGGTGGTAAACACCAGTTCAACATTCATACTGTCAGCATAATTACGTGCAAGGTCATAACCAAAGCCATGTAAATACTGCCCATCTTTAAAAACAGTCGATGGATTTTCTACACCAACCACTGTGAGTTTGTTGTTATTAACAACAGCGTCATATTGGTAAGCCTTGCTCGCGTTAATCGTATGAAAAGGAATTAAGGCGGCGGTGAGTGCTAAGGCTTTTAAAGGGAGAGAGAAAGTTAATGAGTTAAGGCTAAGCCTCGACCCAGAAGATGAACTACTGTGCATGTTGTCTCCGCTACAAGTAATTTATGCCCTAAAAATCCAAAGCAAACGAGGCCTTAAACTTTTATAAGTTTGATAAATTCAATAAGGGGTGGGCAGGCATGACGTCATTCAGAATGACATGGGATAAAAGGAAATTATGCAGTAAAAAACCACACAGGTTAAAAAGTACACTAAACAGAAGATGAAGGCATAATAAAGTCGGAAATTTGGATTGTCAAATTTAGTATAAAAAATAGTGAGAAAATGCAGTGTAAGTATATGATTTAATTAATAAATTATTTTTACACCCTTTTATTGTAGTGAAATTGGGCATAAAATAGCTTAAAAATGTATCTGTTTCGTACTTTGAAAAGACAATTTGCAATATGAAATCTAACTTAATTACACGTTCTGGACACGATAAATTGGTGGCCGAATTGCAGCATTTATGGCGTGAAGAACGCCCAGAAATTACCAAAAAAGTGAACTGGGCGGCTAGCCTTGGTGATCGAAGTGAAAATGCGGATTACCAGTACAATAAACAAATTTTAAGAAAGATTGACCGTCGAGTACGTTACCTTGGAAAGCGTTTAGAAGAGTTAAGAATTGTTGATTTTGCTCCAGAGCAAGAGGGCAAAGTTTTTTTTGGAGCATGGGTCGAAATTGAGAACGAACAAGGCGAGCAAAAACAACTGCGCATTGTTGGTGTAGATGAAATTTATGATCATCATCCGCAACATATTTCCATAGATTCACCGATGGCACGGGCATTACTGTCGAAACAAGTGGATGATGAAATTGAAGTAATCACACCATCTGGGAAAAAGACTTGGTATATCAATTCAATCCGCTATGAAAAGCCAGAAATTACCCTTTAATTTAGTTTTTGATTTTATTTTGTGCAATTGAATAGGAAAATATGCAAAAGTATTTGCCAACTTAGAAAAATATTTATATGATAGCCGCCATTGGAAGCGTGGCAGAGCGGTTTAATGCACCGGTCTTGAAAACCGACGAGGGTGTGAGTCCTCCGTGAGTTCGAATCTCACCGCTTCCGCCAAATATTTAAATAAGCCCTTGTTTTTACGAGGGCTTATTTTTTTATCTATAGTTTTATCCCTCAACTTACCCATCATCAAATTTTGGATAGAAAGGCTTTAATTAGGATTGGTTCCAACTATTTTGGAAAAGCCTCAAAATTGTTTAAAGAAGCAGAAGAAACATCTGAGCTAAACTTTAAATGAAAAAAGCCCAATGTTAGATCATAGGATTTTATGTTTGCGAGCTTAAAACAATCAATAAATGATGCAATTAAATTTTGCAGGGATTGTTCGGGCTTCGTAATAGATATCAAAGGATAGAGTAAATTATTAAAAATAACTTTCCATTGCTCTGGGTGAGTTATTCTATAGAGATTCTTACTCAGAACAAGTTGCTGTAAATTTCCATTCGCTAGATCGAGTCTTAAGGTCTGTTGTTCATTGCCATCAAAACAATGTGCCAACTTACGTCGATCCTGAGGTAAAATTAAGCTGTGCTCTGTATCGTGGTCAACCAGCACATTTAAATCATACTCTCTAGATAATGTTCGTTGGATTCGCTATTGGATATAGAACAATTGGTTTTGATTTAACATTGGAAGTTGGCTGGAAAAGGCTGTTTTAAGCTTCACAATTTCCTTTTCAAGTCGACTGAGCTCAAGTTGAGTAAAATTAAATTACCAACCAGTCTCGTGATTTTGCCCTTAGTGTGCTTGCTTGGTAAGTAACTGTCTGACTAGTCTGCCATTTTCAGTGCGTTGTTCCCACATGAGTGTAGTTCGAACAGCGCCGTCACGTTCAGCTTCAGCAGATAAGCGATACCCACGGGTTTCATTCCATAGCATGTTTAAACAGGTTTGGATCTGCTGTTTTGATAGGTGTTGGTTAATGCTTAACACATCAAACCATAGATTTTGATTTATTATGCTCTGAATTTTAGTCAAAGCATGACCTAGCATCGTAAAAACATGCAGGCAGTTCAATTATTAAAAAAAGATGAATACCATTTAAAGCCGCGTAATAAAATAGAGACTTTATTCAGCCTGTTAAAAGGGCAATATCATTTGGTAACGAGTAAAGCTAGAAGCATTGAAGGCTATTGAGCTGGACTTTATGCCTCTTTATGTGCTTACCAATTATGCATCACAATAAGCCAACGATTCGTATTATGGAAATATTGGTTTAAGCAGAATTCGGGTTAATTAAAGTTAGATTATTTTATGTATTAGATCTCTTTCATAACTCATTTTTCATTCAATTCTAAGTTGTAAATTCCAGCAATTAAATTGAATCTTAAACCGAGCCTTTTCCCTCTATTTCGATAG
>NZ_QETG01000038.1:0-25696 GCF_003105055.1 Acinetobacter sp. AM
TATCATCTGTTAAAAGGGTACGTGCCATTGAAATATATAGAAATATAAGGAATTTGAAAGATTATATTAAGTCTTTAAAATCTATTTTTCAAATGAGGACACGCCCTAGAGAAAATGCCCTTCCAATTCGATGCTGTGTGGTATTAGGTCGGTATTCCACTGTGCTACAGCTTGTTGCAGCATGATTTCAGGTCGGTCTAAAGCTACTGCTGGCTGGTGTAACGCAAGCAGGGCTTGCTGTAATAATTCAGGTGCTTGCTTTGGGTCTAAGGCTTGTGCAAGGTTTTGTTTCGATAATTTTTGCCCTTGAGCATTCATTGCGAGTGGCAGATGCATATAGCTTAATGTGGGATAACCCAGTAGTTGTGCGAGCCAAATTTGCCGTTCGGTATTATCCAGTAAATCTGCGCCGCGAACGACATGAGTGATACCTTGCAAATAATCATCCACCACAACGGCGAGTTGATAATTGATAATGCCGTCTCGACGTTTGAGTACGAAGTCTCCCAAATCCTCTTTTAAATTGGAACAATGTTGACCTTGCAAGCGATCTTGAAAGCAGATGGATTGATCTTCGACTTTAACGCGAATGGCTTGCTGTTCAAACGCCAGACTTAAATTACGACAAGTCCCTGCATAGATATGATTAGAGCCAAGCATTTTTCGGGTGCAGGCACAGGCATAGACTTGACCTGCAACGTGTAATTGATCAATCACCGCTTCATAAAGGTCTAGGCGATCTTTCTGGAAAATAATTTCGGCATCAGGATAAAGCTGAAAAGCTTCTAGGCATTCGAGAATATGTTGTTCACTGCCAGGATAAATACGAGGAATGTCGGTATCTTCGATACGAACGAACCACTGTCCCTGTTGTGCTTTGGCATCGCAATAACTCGCAACGGCTGTGAGGAGTGAGCCAAAATGTAAAGGGCCGGTTGGCGATGGCGCAAACCGACCCACATAAGCCATCCTGTTGTCCCCCTTCTGTTGTAAGGAAGGGGTTAGGGGAGGATTATTGAATAACATACTTAACCGTTATTTTGCTTCTCTTTGATTTCAGCCAAAGTTTTGCAATCGATACAAAGCGTTGCGGTTGGGCGTGCTTCTAAACGGCGTAAACCAATTTCGATACCACATGTTTCGCAGAAACCATAATCATCATTCTTGATTGCTTCAATCGATTGTTCGATTTTACGAATCAATTTGCGCTCACGGTCACGTGTTCTTAATTCAATTGCAAATTCTTCTTCTTGCGTTGCACGGTCATTGACGTCAGGCAATGCTGTATTTTCATCTTGCATGGTGTTGAGGGTACGATCAACTTCAGACATAAGCTCTTTTTTCCATGCCAATAAAATCAGGCGGAAGTGTTCAAGCTGTCCTTCAGACATGTATTCTTCATTCTTTTTTGGCTGATAAGGTTCAATACCAAATAAGCTTGCAGTAGAACCACCTTCAGTTGCCTTCGGCTTTGCTTTACGTACGCGCTTGGTAGATTTTTCATCTACAACATCTGTATGTTCATCCAAGACTTGGGTTTGGTTATCATTCGCCATATAGGGCATTCCTCATCATATACGTACATCTATACGCAAAAAATATGGTGATATGCAAGTGTTTTTATCTACCGCCCATGCGGAGATTGTTCCACAGGGGTCGTCATCATATAGACTTTTTTCAATTCTGGATAGTCTTTGATGTTTCGATTTAAGCTATCACCTTTTATTTAGCAGCCATAACATAATGGAAATAAAATGAAATGAAAAGTTAGTAGCCTGTAATTTCAATATTTATTTTTTTCTGTATGAACTGCGTACGATGAACTTGAGTTGTAAACTCGCCATTGGCTTTTAATTGTACGACGCGATAGCCGGGGGCTTCATCGTCGAGGGCAAAATCATCGCTATGGGGTTTAAATTGTACACAGGTCGATGGGGTGGAAAGAAAATGAATTCCATGCCATTGATTTTCCGAAGCTTGATGCACATGACCACATAACACCAATTTGACATTCGAGTGTTTAGCCAAGACATCGGTCAGATGTTCAGTATTTTTTAGAATATGCTGATCAATCCAACGGGACTGCATTTCAAAGGGATGATGATGGCAGGCAATTAAAATATATTGCTTGGCATGGAGACTGAGAATGTGATCCAGTTGTTTCAGTTGTTCTGTATCAATCCAGCCATCAATTTTTCCTTTGACGGCACTATTGAGCAGCACCAAACACCAATTTCCTATAGGAATGGCATGCACTTTGTTTTGCTGGTCATGAAATGGAAAGAATTCCTCACTATCATGGTTGCCGGGCACTTGGTAGTATTGGAACCCTGTGGTTTGCATAAAATCGAGGTAGCGCTGATAGGTTTCAGACACAGGAACCTGCGCCAAATCACCGGTATGAATCAGCGCGTGAGCGTGTGGATATTCATGTTGAATTTGAGCCATCACGCGATGAAAACTTTGCTCAGGATTCATATGCACAAATTCTAAATCATCCTGATTCATTAAATGTGTATCTGAAATTTGTATGATGGTCCAGTCTTGCTGTTGATCATGTGGTTGTTTCAAAGTCATGTCCGTCCCCTTAGACATTCCTTATGGTTTTAATATGTTGTTCTAACCATTGCAATGCCATAATGACAGGCGCATTTCTGAGCCGACCGTTGGTCAGTAGGCTACGTATGTCGGCATAATCAAGGATATGTAATTGAATATTCTCGCCTTCATCAGCAACGCCAAATATTCCGCCTTGCTCAGGAAGTTCTGCTTCTGCACTATACAGATGAAAAAGCTCTGCACAGGCTCCAGCAGAAGGATAAAAACTGAATAGGTGCTGCAAATCTTGCAGCTCACAGCCTGATTCTTCAAGGCTTTCGCGTCGTATACAGCTTTCAGGTGATTCATCGCCATCGAGTACGCCAGCAATGACTTCCAGTTGCCATGGCGAATCTTGGTCATCCATTGCACCAATACGAAACTGTTCAATTAAAGCGAATTTTTGTTGATGGTCATTATAAATTAAAACCCCTGCCGCTTCGGGACGTTGAATTAATTCCCGATGAATAACAGAGGTATAGTCGTTTCGTTGAAATAAACGATGTTTGAGACTGACTTTTTCAACCTGAATAAAGCCGCGAAATAAATATTCTCGAGAAAGAATGTCTACTTCGTCGCTATTATACGTTGCTCGTTTAATAATATTCATAAAGCTCGGTCAGGATGAAAATGACTATTTCATCCTAACGGAGTTTTTTCTGAACACCAATATTTTTTTAGCCAATTACACTTTGTGGTACAATTTTTGACCATGTTCGTGGTAGGCATTTTTCATGGCTTGCAGACCGGATTCTACTTCTGAATCGACTGTTTCTGCTACTGAGGCATTTTTTTGATTTTGCGCATAATCTCGCACATTCTGGGTGATTTTCATGGAGCAGAATTTTGGTCCACACATCGAGCAGAAGTGGGCAGATTTATGTGCTTCTTTTGGCATGGTTTCATCATGCATGCTACGTGCCGTGTCTGGGTCTAAGGCCAAGTTGAATTGATCTTCCCAACGGAATTCAAAACGTGCTTTAGACAAAGCATTGTCACGGGCTTGGGCGCCAGGGTGACCTTTGGCCAAGTCCGCAGCATGTGCCGCAATCTTATACGTGATAATGCCGTCTTTAACATCTTTCTTATTCGGTAAGCCTAGATGTTCTTTCGGTGTGACATAGCACAACATAGCGGTGCCGTACCAACCAATCATGGCTGCACCAATTGCAGAGGTAATGTGATCATAACCCGGAGCGATATCAGTCGTTAAAGGCCCAAGCGTATAGAAAGGGGCTTCTTTACAAACTTCCAGTTGTAGATCCATATTTTCCTTGATCATATGCATAGGCACATGTCCCGGACCTTCAATCATCACCTGTACATCATGTTCCCAAGCGCGGTGCGTCAGTTCACCTAAAGTTTTCAGTTCACTGAACTGTGCTTCATCATTGGCATCTTGTACGCAACCCGGACGTAAACCATCGCCTAAACTGAATGACACGTCATAGGCTTTCATGATTTCGCAGATTTCATCAAAATGCGTGTACAAGAAATTTTCTTGATGATGGGCTAGACACCACTGCGCCATGATTGAACCACCACGTGACACAATGCCTGTTAATCGATTGGCAGTCATTGGTACATAGCGCAGCAATACACCTGCATGGATGGTGAAGTAGTCAACGCCTTGTTCGGCTTGTTCAATTAAGGTGTCTTTAAAGATTTCCCAAGTGAGGTCTTCGGCAACGCCATCCACCTTTTCTAAAGCTTGGTAAATAGGCACAGTACCGATAGGAACGGGTGAATTACGGATAATCCATTCACGGGTTTCATGAATGTTTTTACCTGTCGATAAGTCCATGATGGTATCGGCACCCCAACGGGTTGCCCATGTCATCTTCGCTACTTCTTCATCAATGCTAGAACCCAGTGCGGAGTTCCCAATATTGGCATTAATTTTCACCAAGAAATTTCGACCAATAATCATGGGTTCAATTTCAGGATGGTTAATATTGGCAGGAATAATGGCACGGCCCGCTGCAATTTCTTGACGGACAAACTCAGGGGTAATTTCACGTAAGTTTTGTGCCCCGAAATTTTGACCTGCATGTTGACGCATATCCACGCCTTCATGTTGGCGCTGGTTTTCGCGAATCGCAATATATTCCATTTCTGGGGTAATAATGCCTTGCTTGGCATAATGCATTTGCGTGACATTCTTACCGGCTTTGGCGCGACGTGGGTTTTGAATGTGGGCAAAACGGATATCGGCGGTACGAATGTCTTTTAGGCGTTCTTGACCAAATTTTGAAGTCAGACTGGTAAGGGCTTCGGTATCGTCACGTTCTTCAATCCAAGTTTGACGTACCCAAGGTAGACCTTTGTTTAGATCAATTGAAACATTTGGGTCGGTATAGACGCCAGAGGTGTCATACACGCGTAAAGGCAGATTGTGTTCACCACCTAAACCTGTTGGGGTATCGGTTAGGCTAATTTCACGGAAGGGTACACGAATATCAGGGCGTGAGCCTTGAATATAGACTTTGTTTGAAGCAGGTAAAATTCGAGTTAAATCTTTTGCATCTTGCTCATGTTGAGCTGAAACTTCAGCAGGGGAAAGATTCGTTAATTGGTTCATAGCATGATCCTTATGAATGACATCAACGAATCAAGCACGACCAAAACTTGGCTGGTCTTCTGGTTTAAATTCTAATAGTAAATTCACCAGATAGACGGAGGGCGACAGTTTTAGGGAGCGCTTGATTCCTACGCAGGTGTTAACCTGATCAGGTTCAACGGTACTTGTGCTCATGTTTAGAACTACACAATCTCAGCGAGGGATTACTCGCGCTCCGTCAAGCTAGAACAAATGGTAGCATGCAATCTGGGAAATGCCCATGCATATTTCATGACATTCGTCAGCGATGAAAAAGGACTTATTGTTGTTGTGGGTTGTATGAAAAAGAATGAAAAATAGCGCAAATTATTTTGCTGATGGAAGACAAATCGCATCGCTGAAACAGTCGCGAGGCGAACGTGTATTCAGCTCAGGTAGACCTAGAAATTGATCTAATTGTTTTAACGTCTGTAAATTGCTTTGCCCAGATTGTTTTTGCTGTGGGCTAAGTTGTACAGGAATTTGGGCGTTGCGTTGTTGTTCCGATAACGCTAGAAATTGCAGGAAACGTTGTGCTTGCCATGCCAGATGGGAGTGTTTGAGTTTCGCCAGTTTTTCAATCTCAAATAGACTGCTACTGTGAATGGCATTTTGATCGTGATAGCTTTCTGAGACTGGAGAGTTATTCATGCCTTTAAATAAGAAATGCGTGTACATCTGTAAGAGATACTCTGCGTCACGATGATAGCTACTGCGTGGATATTGCTGTAGATAATTTTCCCAGAATAAGGCACGGATAACGATTTCTTGAGGGTCAATGGTGAGTGCTCCATCAAGAAAAGGCACTTGTGTATTTTGTTGTGCCAGTTCCGTCATAAACGCTTTTTCTGCTTCGGGCATATACGGTGCAAAAACAATCGCTAAATATTGAGGGCTACGGCGGTAAGCGAGCATTCCTTCACCTTGGTCCATTAATTCAATATAGGCCTGTCCTTGATGCTTAATTAGATATTGGTCGCGCAAGGAGAATTGTTCAAAATGACTTTGCTGAATAGTGGGATGTTGTGCCATATCAAAAGCATATTGCTCAAAAGCCAATTGTTGTTGTGGAGTGCGTTCAATTTGCAAAAAGTTGTCATACATGGTGCCAGAAAGTTCCAGCAACTCTTTTTGTTCACGCAGTTTCAAAAGGGGTAGGCAGACTTTTAAATCTTGATTAATTTCTTCGAGGGCAAAGGTGGTGCGTTGATTATTAATTTCCAACATATTCTTTTTCAGGTTTTTGCACATTTCAGTTAAATCAACTGTAATTTCTTGTTGTTGCTGTTTGGGGGGTTGTTCTTGAGCAACTTGAGATTCTGGTTGCTGACAAGCACTCAGCAAGATGCCACACAACAAGAGAAAACAGGGTTTGAATAAAAGCATAAACTTGAATTTCACAGCCGTTAAGAATGTAAACCTAAAAGATAAGCAGGGAGCAAGGCTTTATTCTAAGCCGAAATATTGCTTTAGGTTTGTACTATTGTGAGGGAGTTTGGTTACTAAACCTGAGCTGTTTTAGCAGGTGATTACGGTTAAAACCCGTGCAAAATTGCACTGATCACGTTAATTTAGCAGAGTTTGTAGGGGCTTATGACGTTACATACAATATGAAACGGTTTGAATCAGGGATAAGAATGAAGAAACTTTGGTTGCTCGGTTTGTCTTTAAGTTTTCACATGGCTGAAGCACATGCTTTGGATTTGGTGCAAGCATATGCGAGGGCGCAACAGACCGATCCAAATTGGCAAGCCAATAAGCTGCAATACGAAGCAGATCAGCTCAATTTAGGCATTGCCAAAGGCAATTTATTGCCAACGATCACGGTTTCAGCCAGTAGCACCCGAAAATCACAGCAGAATTCAGATACATCGCAATCTTCCTTAGAGATTCCTTCGGCCACCACGACTCATCAGGTTGCAGTTACTGCCCGACAACCCTTGTTTCGTTGGGATGCATGGGAAGGTTTTAAACAGGTCGAGACTTCGGTCAACTTAAGTGAAGTGACCTTAAAATTACAGCAACAACAGCATATTTTAACGGTGGCAGAAAGTTATTTTGATGTGTTACGTCAGCAAAGTTTAACGCAAGCATATTTACAGGAAGAACAAGCCCTGTTGCAGCAATTGAATATGATGAATGCCAAGTTGCGAGAAGGTTTGGTGGCTAAAAGTGATGTCAGTGAAGCGCAAGCGCAGTATCAGAATGCACGAGCAAACCGTATTGCAACCCAAGTGCAATTGTTATTGGCACAAGAACAATTACAGCAGTTGATTGGTCCTTATCGCGACAAGCTTGCGGTTATTCGGGATGATTTTGTCTATCAAAAGCCTCACCCCGCCCAATTGACAGCATGGGAAGATTTGGCCCGCAGCCACAATTTAGAAATACAGCAAGCACGTTTACAACAACGCTATGCAGAAGATCAAAAACGGGTGGAAAAAGCGGCGCTCTATCCGCAGCTCGAAGCTGTCGGGACCTATGGTTATAATCAGCAGCAGCCTTCAAGTGTGCTGTCAAATGATGGTCAATTTGACCAGATTGGCATTGAAATGAATTGGAATGCCTTTACAGGCGGACGAACACAGCGTTCTATTCAAAAAGCAGCGGTGAATGTGCGTAAATCCGAAGCACAATTAGATGCTGCTATTCGTAAAGCGCAAACGGAAGTGAAGAAAGCGTATTATCAGGTTGAAACCGATCAAGCCAAACTCGAAGCTCGTCAGGCCGCCATGCAATCTTCCCAAGTGGTGTCAGAGGCTTCTCAGGCGCAATATCAAGAAGGGTTAAAAACTATGGTCGATGTGTTGTTGGCACAGCGCAATGCATTTTCAACCAAACAAGATTATGTAAATGCCAAATATGACTATGTGTTGAATGTGTTGCGTTTAAAAGCAGCAGTGGGGCAATTGAATGAACAAGCGTTGCAGCAAATGAATGTCTGGTTGGTCGAAAAATAACGAGAAACACTCCTGTTGATTTTATGTTGTCATGAAATGTTCATAATAGGTATGCTTTAATATTGAGCGAAAGCGTTTGTCTTTAACTGCTGTTGTGGAGTGTTCATTTTGAGTCCAAGTAACCCTGTTTTAAACCATCACATTTCTTCACAATTTAATGAAGATTTACAGGCTGTAAATACCAAATTTATGACCATGGGTGGCTTGGTTGAACAACAAGTGGCAAATGCAATCCACGCTTTACTTGATACGGATGCGAACTTAGCCATTGATGTGCAATATCAAGACAATACCGTCAATCGTTATGAACGTGAAATTGATGAAGCCCTGACTTTGATTTTAGCGCGTCGTCATCCGGCAGCGATTGATTTACGTATGGTGATTGCCATGAGTAAAGCCAATACCGATTTAGAACGTATTGGTGATGAAGCGGCAAAAATTGCTCGCATTGCGCAGAGCCTTTGTGAAGAAGGCGGTTCACCGCGTGGTTATATGGAAACCCGTCATATCGGCAATCAAGTTCGTGTCATGATTCATGATGCTTTGGATGCCTTTGCACGTTTAGATGTGGATCAGGCGCTACGAGTTATGTTGGCAGATGCGGATATTGATCGTGAATACCAGTCGGCAACCCGTACTTTAATGACTTATATGATTGAAGATCCACGCCATATTTCTCGTGTGATTAACGTGATGTGGGTTTTACGTTCTTTGGAACGTATCGGTGATCATGCTCGCAATATTTCTGAGCAAGTGATTTATATGGTCAAAGGTTTAGATGTTCGACATACCAGTGTGGCCGAAATTGAAGAAAAAGTTCAAGAGCGTTAAGATTTACTTCATATTAAAACAATTCAAATTATTTTGTTAAATGTTGCTAAAGGCTTATGTTGAACCTACATAAGCCTTTTTTCTTGTATTGAGAGTGATCGAAGTTGTAGAGCAAGTTAAAAAAAATCCCAGATTTTGGGGGAAATCTGGGAATAAAATGAATAGGGGGATATTATTTTAATATTCAGAGATGTCTCCATCTCTATAATTGTCATTATAGTGAGATGCTGCACATGACTCATGTAGGATATTGTGTGCAAATGTAGCCTTATTTATGGATATGTAGCTTTTTATATCTCAAACCTTGAAATTGAATGTGCCACCCCAATGCTTGCCTTAAGCTAGACTTAATTTAATAAAATTCAAAAACATACATACAAAAAGACCAGCTCAATTGGCTGGTCTTTTCATTTTTAGTATTCAAAAAAACTTAAGCTTCTGGTTTCCAACCTTCGGCAGTTTCAATACTGCTGTCATTGCTAAAGAACTTCTCACGCTGTTCTTCTAAAAACTTCTTGGCTTCAGGTTCAAACACATTTAAACGCTTTTCATTGATTAGCGTTGTTTGGTGTTTTAACCATTCTTGCCATGCTTGTTTGGAAATATTATTGAAGAACTCTTCGCCTTTGGCACCAGGAAATGGCGCAAAGTCTAAGCCTTCCATCTCTTTTTGATACTTACGGCAGAATATTTGTCGAGACATTACGAAACCCCTTAAGCGTAAAGTTTTTCTAAACGAACATGGGCGCGTGCAATCGCAGCTTCGACTTGCGCTGGTGCGGTACCGCCAATGTGGTTACGTGCATTCACTGATGCTTCTAAAGTGAGTGCTTTTTCAAATACATCGGCTTGAATCAAGTCAGAGAACTGTTGAAGTTGCTCAAGTGTTAGTTCCGATAAATCTTTTCCTTCTTGTACCCCAAGCGCAACGGCCTTACCTACAATTTCGTGTGCATCACGGAATGCCACACCATTTTTTACAAGGTAGTCTGCCAAGTCTGTCGCGGTTGAGAAACCACGAAGAGCTGCTTCGCGCATAATCTCAATGTTTGGAACCAATGCAGGAATCATGTCAGCAAATGCCATGAGTGAACCACGTACGGTATCAATCGCGTCAAATAAAGGTTCTTTATCTTCTTGATTGTCCTTGTTGTACGCCAATGGTTGACCTTTCATGAGGGTCAGTAAACTCATTAAGTCACCATAAACACGACCAGTTTTACCACGAACCAATTCAGGCACATCTGGGTTTTTCTTCTGCGGCATGATTGAAGAACCAGTACAGAAGCGGTCAGGAATATTGACGAATTTAAACTGAGCTGAAGTCCATAGAATCAGCTCTTCAGACATACGAGATAAGTGCATCATAATCAGTGATGCTGCGGCATTGAATTCAATGCCGAAATCACGATCCGATACGGCATCGAGTGAGTTTTCAGAAACAGCTTCGAAACCAAGAAGCTCAGCCGTATAAGCACGGTCGATTGGATAAGTTGTCCCAGCAAGAGCAGCCGAACCCAAAGGCATACGATTCACACGTTTACGGCAGTCAATTAAACGTTCAGAGTCACGCACCAGCATTTCAAACCATGCCAATAAGTGGTGACCAAAGGTTACAGGTTGAGCTGTTTGCAGGTGCGTAAAGCCCGGCATAATTGTGCCAGTATTTTTTGCTGCTAAAGATAGAATGCCTTTTTGCAGTTTCGCCAAGAGTTCTAAAATGGCATCAATTTCATCACGCACATAGAGGCGAATATCCGTTGCGACTTGGTCATTACGGCTACGACCCGTATGTAATTTTTTACCTGCAATACCGATACGTTGAGTCAGACGCGACTCAATGTTCATATGCACATCTTCTAAGTCGATACGCCATTCGAAATTACCGGCTTCAATTTCAGCCTGAATGGTGCGGAGACCTTCGGTAATGGCATCACGTTCAGATTCGGTTAGTACGCCAACTTTTGCTAACATAGTTGCATGGGCAATTGAGCCTGCAATATCTTGTTTATAAAAGCGTTGGTCAAATTGCACAGATGCGGTAAATTCTGCAACAAAAGCGTCAGTCGCTTCAGTAAAACGACCGCCCCACATGCCAGAAGTCTGGGCTTGTGACGGATTAGAGGAATTAGAAGATGTGGTCATGTCGGCTCAGTAAAATAAAAAATCGGCAAATTAAACAGAGTATAGCAAATTCAAAAGCAGTTGCCGAAGCCCCAGCATCCTATTCTTATTTTTTTAGTACCGCGGGACGGTGGCAAAATTTAGTCGAGCTGTGTATCGCAGGCAATATTTTAGCCATTTTGTTGGCTTTGGCCGAAGCACATTCATGGCAAGCCCTGAGTGGGACGCAAGTGCTGCTATTTATGCTGTATATCAATTGGGTCTTGCTGTGCTTTACGGCAATTGTTGAGCGCCTGCAACCTCGCTTAGAACATTGGGGGCTAACTTCAATGTTGCTGTTGGGTTTTGTGATCTTGCAAAGCATTATTTTTTGTACCAGCTTGATTCTCAATATTTTTGTCTTTTTTGGGCAAAACTTTAGCTTTAAAGGTTTGGATCTTTCGAGTGCATTGCAGGGTGTGGTGCTGCATTTAAGTTATGGGGGATTGCTGGGAGCATTTTGCTTTCGATATTTGTATATTCGAGAACAATGGATGCGACAGCAACACAGTGAGTTGAATGCACGTATTCAGGCGATGCAAGCCCGAATTCATCCACATTTTTTATTTAATAGCTTAAATAGTGCCATCAGTTTAATTGTTGTTGATCCTGATAAAGCTGAACAAATGCTGTTAGATTTATCGCGTTTATTTCGTGCCAGTTTCCAAGAGTTAAAGCTGGTGAAATTGCAAGATGAAATTGAATTGTGCCAACGTTATTTGGCGATTGAGCAGATTCGCCTAGGAAATCGGTTGCAGGTTGAATGGAAATATGTACATCCTGAATTATTTTCGCAGGTCCAAATTCCGTTGCTCACTTTGCAACCTTTGCTAGAAAATAGTATTTTTCATGGGGTTGAGAAAACATTATCAACCAGTATAGTGAGTGTATTGGTCGAAATTACACAAAATCAAGTCAATATTGTCATTACAAACCCGTACACACAGGATAAAATAAATTTACGACAAGGACACGGTATTGCCATTGATAATGTAAAACAGCGTCTCATGGCGTATTATGGGCGCGCAGTCATCTTCCGAACTTTTGCAGGGGATGGGATGTATACCACTGTGGTGCAATACCCGTATAAATAAAACAGTGGCGGTTAACTTATAAAAATAATCCACGTTAACTGAACGAAGGAGGAATAATGGACATCCTGATTTGTGATGATGAGCCTCTTGCAGTAGAGCGTTTATCCAGATTGGTCACGCAAATGGGGCATCAGGTTATTGCAACCGCGGCTTATGGTCAGCAAGCAATTGAAATGGTGCAATTTTATCAACCTGATGTGGTGCTTTTAGATATACAAATGCCAGAAATGGATGGTTTAACCTGCGCGCAATATTTGCGTCAGTTGGAACCATCCCCAGCTATCGTATTTTGTACGGCTTACGACCAGCATGCCTTGGATGCGTTTAAATCGCATGCCGAGGGCTACTTGCTAAAACCGATTATGCAACAGGAATTGCAACAGGTTTTAGACCAACTGACCAAACTCACGCAAGCGCAAATGAGTAACTTAAAACAAAAAGAAGATATGGATAATCAAGCACAACGTCATCAAATTGCTGCGAAGACCTATCGCGGGGTAGAACTGGTTCCCGTAGAAAATATTTATTATTTTTTAGCGGACCAAAAATATGTCACGGTACGTCATAAAAATGGCAGTGTACTCATTGATGAAACTTTAAAGGACTTAGAGTTAGAATTTGGTGAACGGTTTATTCGTATTCATCGCAATGCTTTGGTTTCGGTGCATTATCTTGAAGGATTAGAGGTGATTAACTCTGGACAATACCAAGTGCGTTGCCGTGAATTAGACGAACGTTTATCTGTGAGTCGACGACATTTACCAAATTTACGCGAACGAATTCATAAACTTTGAAGCCAAATGGATGATTTCATGCAGTGAGTTGGTAATTCTGCTTGCATTTTAAAGTTAGCCAGTTAAGTTTAGAATAACTGACCTTATTCAATGTATTTAAAATTTATGAAAACTTTGAAGATTGCAACACGCCAAAGTCCCCTTGCTTTATGGCAGGCAGAATTTATTCGTTCCTGTTTGGAAGAGCGCAATGCTGATTTAAAGGTGGAGTTGGTTACGTTTGTCACTCAAGGCGATAAAATTTTAGATACGCCGTTGGCGAAAATTGGCGGGAAAGGTTTGTTTGTCAAAGAGCTGGAAGCTGCATTGTTGGATGGCCGAGCCGATTTGGCGGTACATTCTATGAAGGATGTCCCTATGGCACTTCCAGAGGGTTTAAGCTTAGCGGTGATTTGTGAGCGTGAAGATCCGTTTGATGCTTTTGTTTCAAACCACTATGCACATTTTAACGATTTGCCACAGGGTGCTAAAGTAGGAACATCAAGCTTGCGCCGTAAATGCCAAATTTTGAAGCAGCGTCCAGATCTTGAAATTATTGATTTACGCGGTAACGTCGGAACCCGTCTGTCGAAATTAGATGCAGGTTTATATGATGCCATCATTCTAGCGAGTGCAGGACTGAAGCGCTTAGGACTTTCAGCACGTATTCGTCATACCTTGCCGGCCAGTGTTAGTTTGCCAGCGGTAGGACAAGGGGCATTGGGGTTGGAATGTCGTGAAGATGATCAACAGGTTTTAGATTTAATCCAACCTTTGTTGCATATGGAAACTTCGGCTTGTGTTCGTGCTGAACGCGCCTTTAATGCTTATTTGGAAGGGGGTTGTCAGGTGCCAATTGCAGGTTATGCCACTTTACATGCAGATGAGTTACACATTGAAGGACGTGTTGGCAGTGTCGATGGTGCCACTTTATTGGTTGCTGAATTGCGTGGACCAGTGGTGCAAGCAGAGCAGCTAGGTGAAGCGTTGGCACAACAACTACTCAAGTTAGGTGCAGGAGAACTGCTCCAAGCTTTGCATTAATTCATGTTGTTTATTAATACCCGCCCGAATACTCGTGCGACCGAACTTAGCTTAAACATCCAACAAGCAGGTATTCAAGTCTTGGAGCTTCCATTGTTGGTGTTGGAGCCGTGTGCATGGTCATCTGAGTTGCAGGATTTGTATCAGCAGTTACCGAGGGCGACCTGTATTGTGGTGGTCAGTCCTTCGGCGGTTGAATTTGGGATGCAGGGCTTAAAGCAAAGTGGTGTGTCGCTACAAGCCTTAAGTAAGGTGCAGTGGATTGCAGTCGGTGAAAAAACGGCACAAGCACTGGCCCAATATGGCTTATCTAGTCATGTGCCTAAGGTTGAAACATCAGAGGGGATGTTGCAGATTCCATTGTTGCAAGATCTGTCTCCATCTGCTTGTGTGGCTTTTTGGCGAGGACAAGGTGGGCGTCAATTTATGATGGAGACTTTGCAACAGCAAGGTGTTTCTGTTTTAAATTTTATTTTGTATCAACGACATTGCCCAGCGCAGACGATTCAAAATTTTGATCAAGTTGTCGTACAGTTGCAACACCATCAGCACTATAGTGTGCTGATTAGCAGTGAAGCCAGTTGGCTAAACTGGTTAGCGTTGATGCAAGCCCATATGGAGTTGCTGGCACGAGGACATTTTATGGTATTGGGTGAGCGACTTTATCAAGTGCTGTTAAATACACAGCGACAACAGCATTTATCATTTCATCTCTATCAATTACCTGATTTAAATACAGCAACAATATTGCAATGCCTTCGAGCGATGCCGAGAAATGCATGAAAAAGTTTTTAATTGTTTTAATTTTGGTCTGTGTGGCATGGATTGCCAAATTAAGTTATGACATTTTTCAGTTCAATCAAACGCAAGTTGCAATGCAGGATACGTTACAACGGCTTGAAGCCAATAGTGCCAGTTTGAATGATCAAATTGTTGCTTTACAGCGTCAAACCCCACAGCCATCTGAGCCAAACGCATCGAATGTGACAGCTACGGGCACGGGTGTACAGGCAGCGGCTACTCCAGTACAGATTGATCCTATGGTCTTGATTCGTCAGCAACTGGACTTGGTCGATTTTGCTTTGCAGCAACAGCAGTACCATTTTGCTTTGGAAAAGTTAGCACAACTGAATATTAATATTGAGCAATATGCTTTGGCACCGAGTTTGAAACAAAGCTTGCATCAGGTGATGGGTAAAGATCAACAATTGATACAGCAAACTGTACAAGCGCGTACAGAGCAGCAGCAACAAATTCAACAACTATTACAACAAGTAGATGTGGTATTAACACAAGAAATTAAACAGGCTCAAATGAAACCCGTCCGTGGAGAAGATCGTCCTTTCTGGCAGCGTTGGTTTGAGTTACAGCCTGCTAAGCAACCAGCTACACAACTGATGCAGCGTGCAATTATTTTGAAAGAAGTACAGTTGCGTCTATTGGTTGCTCGAGAAGCATTGAATCATGGTCAATATGTCGAATATCAAAAAGATTTGGCGGAGATTATGCAGATGTTATCGACTTTGCCTGATGCACAAGCACAAAAACTGCGTAAGCAAGTGGAGAAGATTAAAGGATTTAGTATTATTCCGATGCCTGTTTTAAATACACGTGCATTGCTAGGGTCTTAATATGAAACAGATTCTTTTAGCCTATGCTTTTATATGCCTGCTTGTGATTGCTGTGATTAGTGTGTTGAGTTACGGTTTTGGTGCAGGCTATGTTTATGTGTATTGGCGTGAATGGCAGTTACAGAGTAATGTCTGGTTCATGTTCGTGCTTTTGGCTGTGCTGGGTTTTATTTTTCAGTTGGTTTGGCTGTTGCTGAAACGCTATTTTACGCGTGCACAAAGAAAACAAATCGAAATCTACGACTTCAAGACCTTGCATCCTTATGAGCAGTTGGCTGTCATTTGGTTATTAGATGCGGGTCGGGAGCAACAGCAATTTATTCAAAATGCATTTGCCCAGTCTGGTTTATTACGCGGTGTAATTGACTCAAGACTGTATTTGATGCAGCAGGAATATCCACAAGCGTTGTCTGTTTTAAATCATAGCCATGCCATGGCATTTGAATTGGCAGAAATTCAACGCATTCAAGTTTATCTGGCGCAGCAAGATGGTGAGCAAGCACTAACACATCTTGAGTTTTTAACTCAGCATGAATTATCCCCTTGGCTAAAGGATGTGCAAGTCGCGTATGAGCAACGCTTAACCGAACTGTGGGGGGTGTTTGCTGTGCAGTTTCCGTGGTTGTATTTACGTTCTATGCAATATGGACATTTAGATGAAGCCACCAAACAAGCATGGTTAGAGCAACTTTTACAACAGTTTGACCAAGCCAGTGCCGAAAACTTGCAAGATTTGCAACAACGTTACTTAGATTTATCGACTGAAATCGAAACCCGTAGCTATCACATTAAAATGTTGTGGTTAAAATTATTATCGCGTTTACCTGACTTAAGTCAGCAGCATGAAACTTTGGCCTTACATTTACTAGATCAACAGTTTAATCCTGAGGTGTTTTATTCATGGTTCCAGCAACAATTGTTGAAGCAGGTGCCAAATTATAGCGACGTAGAGCAATATATTCAGGATTGGGAGTTGAAATATCCATCTTTACCTGTTTTGACCTTTGCAAAATGGCATGTCTACGAAGCGACTGATCGGTTAAATAAAGCAGATGCATTATTAACTTTATATCCTGATAATGTGCTCATGAATTATTTAAGGATTAAATCGACGTTGAAAAATCGGGAAGATTTGATTCATCAGTTAAATTTGATCTTTGAAAATAATGCGAATTTTATGAAAATCAAGATTTAAGGAAATATATGTCGTTATTCAATGAATATCCAATCGTGTATGAGCAAAATGTTGCATGGGGGGATATGGATGCTTTTGGACATGTAAATAATGTGATGTATTATCGATATATTGAAAGTGCCCGTATTCAATATTTTGATGCATTAAATATATTTGAGCAAAGCGTATTGACGGTTGTTGCATCAAATCAGTGCAAATATTTACGACCTGTATTTTATCCAGACCAACTCAAAATTGCTGTTCGTGTGGATGAATTGCGTAATAGTGCAATGCGTATGAGTTATCTATTATTTAGTACGGCACAAGATGCAGTCGTTGCGATGGCAGAGGCGGTGATTGTTTGTGTTGATCAAGACAATATGCAAAAGACCGCAATACCTGATGATATTCGTGAGAAGATTCTCAAAATGGAACAGCATGTTGGACATTTAATTTAATTTTTGATCATTATTTTAATATTGGATTATTCAAACCTGTATTAATTGTTCAAATCTTGTAGTGGATTTAAATATAAGTATTGAATAATCGAGTTAATAAAAATATGATAATCTTGTATGTAAGAAATTAAATCGTATTTAATGGAGTTAATATGATGCCGGACATTAGTAATTTATCTGTAGAAGAGTTAAAGCGTTTACAAGTAGAAGCGGAAGCCTTAATCGTTTCTAAAAAAGACCAAGCAATTGAAGATGCATATACTCAGATTATGGATATTGCTGATAAAGTGGGTTTGAGTATTGAGCAAATCTTAGAGTTTGGCGCAACTAAACGTAAGAAAAGTACTCGTAAATCTGTAGAGCCACGTTATCGCAATAAATCAGATGCATCAGAAACTTGGACTGGTCGTGGTAAACAACCGCGCTGGTTAGTCGCTGAATTGGAAAAAGGCGCAAAACTTGAGGATTTTCTCATCTAGCCTTCATTAGATTGTCATGCAATCTAATTAAATTATTTAAACCAAGCAAAACTGCTTGGTTTTTTTATAGCGATGAATTGGCGATGAGAAAAAAGTGTGCATAATGGGTGGCAAAGATAAAATACATATTCAGGGAATAAAAATAGTGATGTTGGTTGTGTTGGGATGACAAAAAAAAATAAGCACCTTGCATGGTGGATTTTTGCATTAAGTACATTTTTATTTTTTGTAGTGCTGCAAATTCCTGCAGCATGGCTCATTTCTAAATTTTATAAAAATAATCAAGTTTTACAAAATGTTAGTGGTAATATTTGGCAAGGGCAGGCGGATTGGCATCAAGGGGCTTTAAAAGGCTCATTGAATTGGAAGGTGCGCCCTTTAGATTTATTGTTGCTTCGTTTGGGTGCTCAAGTTGATGTTCATAGTGGGCGTACCCAGTTACAAGGTACCGTGGGCTATGGTTTGGGGCAGCGTTGGACTGTGAAAGCATTATCTGGGGAAATTGCCCCAGAAACATTAAAGCGGGTTGCCGATTGGCAATGGCCGAGTAATCCGATTCAAGTCCAAGACTTACAGTTTAAATATCAAAAAGAACAAGGCTTTCAACACGCAGAAGGCACCGTGCAGTGGGTTGGGGGTGAGCTGACTTATCGCTTTGCACAACGTCAAGAGCAAATGAATATTCCTTCATTAAAAGGAAGCTTAAGCGATCGAGATCAAGTGCTGATGGTTGATGTGCGAGATCAGCGTGATCAAAAAATGATAAATCTGCTTTTGGATAAAAACTTGATGCTTGATGTGCAGATTACTCAGCGTATGTTGATGAATGTGCCGTCGTATCAAGGTAAAGCAGGTTTAGATACCTATGTTGTTAGTTCTCGTCAGCCCCTGTTGAAAGGTGGTATGTAATGAGATCGGTCAAAGAGAAGTTACAGCATTTGAATGGTGCGCAATTCAATCGTTTTGCACCGTGGCTATTGGCAGCGTTAGTGGCCTATTTAAGCTGGAAATTGGCCAGTATATTTTGGTTGTGGGTTGCTCCGCCAATGCCTATGCAATTAGAACGTGTAGAGTTGGGTTCGCAGCAACCTCAAGTTCCCAATATTTCTGCATTTTCTTTATTTCAGGAAAATAATGCTTCGAGTGGTGCGAACCTCGCCAATTTTGTTTTGCAAGGGGTGGTGGTGTCCTATCCGAGTCAATATTCCTCAGCAGTGATTAAAGTTAATGAAGTAGCTGACCGTTATAAGGTTGGGGAGACACTCGCAGGCACAGCTTATCAATTGGCCGAAGTGTATTGGGATCATGTGGTGTTACGAGACTCCACAGGACAAAGCCAGCAAGTTGCATTTAATCGAATTGCCAATGGTCTAAATCAACCGATTGTTCCACCTGCGGTTGCGGCTTCATTGCCAACAGCGAATACACCGCAATCGACTCAAAATGCTTTGGGGCAAGCAGTGCAACAAATGCATCAAAATCGTGACCAGTTTTTGGCCGATATGGGGGTGGGTGCGGTAACAGGTGAAGGCTATGAAGTCACCAGTAAAACACCTTCAGCTTTACGCAATACCCTTGGATTACAACCTGGAGATAGAATTTTGTCCTTAAATGGTCAAGGCGTGGGGCAGGGGCAAAATGATGCACAATTACTTGAACAAGCCAAACAAGCAGGCCAAGTCAAACTTGAAATAAAACGTGGTGATCAGGTGATGACCATACAACAAAATTTTTAAATGATGAGAAATCGCCCGTAGGGTTAGGAAACACAGAAGTATATGGCTTTATTTCATAATAATCGTCCAGTTTGGGCTTTGCTCGCAAGTGCACCTCTGATTGCTGCTGTGAGTAGCAGTGCCTATGCGCAAACATGGAAAATCAACTTACGTGATGCGGACTTAACGGCGTTTATTAATGAAGTGGCCGATATTACAGGGAAAAATTTTGCAGTTGATCCTCGCGTACGAGGCAATGTGACGGTCATTTCCAATAAGCCACTCAATAAAAGTGAAGTTTACGATTTATTTTTAGGTGTGCTCAATGTGAATGGTGTGGTGGCAATCCCATCAGGCAATACTGTGAAAATCGTTCCAGACAGCAATGTAAAAAGCTCAGGGATTCCCTACGATGCTAAAAATCGCGCTAGGGGTGATCAAATTGTCACGCGTGTGATTTGGCTGGAAAATACCAATGCCAATGATTTAATTCCTGCCTTACGTCCATTAATGCCGCAGTTTGCAAATTTGTCGGCAGTACCCGGGGCTAATGCGCTGATTGTGTCAGATCGTGCCAGTAATATTTATCAACTAGAAACCATCATTCGTAATTTAGATGGTACTGATCAACACGATATCGAAGCGATTACGTTACAATCTAGTCAAGCCGAGGAAATGATTGGCTTATTGGATTCCATGACGGCAACAGGTGCAGCCAAAGATTTAAAAGGCGCGCGAGTGCGTGTGATTGCGGACAATCGGACTAATCGCATTTTAATTAAAGGTGATACGGCAACACGCAAACGTTTGCGTCAATTGATTGAGATGTTGGATGTGCCTGCGGCAGACCGATTGGGTGGCTTGAAGGTTTTTCGCTTAAAGTACGCCAGTGCAAAAAATTTAGCCGAAATTTTACAGGGCTTGGTCACTGGGCAGGCAGTATCAGGGGCTGATGGTCGTGCGAACAGTACATCCAATGCCAACAATAATATGATGGGTAGTGCGAATACGACGACAAGCAATGGTTCTTCATCTTCAAGTATTTCGACACCAGCAATTAATTTGGGGGGCAGTTCTTCTGGGAATAACCAGAATAACATCACCAGTTTTAATGCCAATGGGATCAGTATCATTGCTGATAGTTCGCAAAATGCGTTGGTGGTCAAAGCAGATCCGCAGTTGATGCGAGAAATTGAGTCTGCGATTCAGCAACTTGATGTTCGTCGCCAACAGGTCTTAATTGAAGCTGCAATTATTGAAGTAGAAGGTTCTGATGCCGATCAATTGGGTGTGCAATGGGCTTTGGGTGACCTTAGCAGCGGTGTGGGGCTAATCAGTTTTGATAACGTGGGTTCAAGCTTAGCCAGTCTCGCTGCGGGTTATTTGAGTGGTGGGGCTTCAGGTCTGGGACAGGCCTTGACGGGTGCGGGCAGCTCAGTGGTGTTGGGTGATTATAAAGAGGGCAGTGATGGTTCGCGTCGACTTTATGGTGCATTGATTCAGGCACTCAAAGAAAATACCAAATCTAATTTGCTTTCAACACCTTCGATTGTCACGATGGACAATGAAGAAGCGTATATTGTGGTGGGTGAAAACGTGCCTTTTGTGACAGGTTCGGTGAGCACCAATAATGGCACAGTGAATCCGTATACCACCATCGAACGTAAAGATGTTGGTGTGACGCTAAAAGTGATTCCACACATCGGGGAAGATGGCACGGTGCGTTTAGAAGTCGAACAAGAAGTTTCTGGGGTCAAAAATAGCAAAGGTCAAGCTTCGGACTTGGTGACCAGCAAACGGGCAATCAAAACTTCAATTTTGGCAGAGCATGGTCAAACAGTGGTTTTGGGTGGTTTAATTTCAGATAACTCGATTTATAGTCGTCAATCGGTTCCGGGTCTAGGTGCGATTCCCGGAGTAGGACGTTTATTTAGATCGGACTCAAAATCGAATCAGAAGCGCAATTTATTGGTCTTTATTCATCCAACGATTGTGGGTGGTGGCGATGATGTTCGTCGTTTATCTCAACAGCGTTATAGTCAGTTATATAGTTTGCAATTGGCGCTTGATAAAGATGGAGGCTTTGCCAAGTTGCCTGAACAGGTGGATGATGTCTACATGCAGCGCTTACCAGTCCAACCCGGTGCATCGCGCACCAGTCCATACCAAGCAGTTCCATCAGGTGCACAGACCTCCAATGCCACGACTGTAACAACACCTGTGGCAATTGAGCCGCCAATCACCAGCAGCCCTTTGCCAAAATCGGAAGTAGAAAAAACCAAAAATACAGTGACTACAATCCGTGTGCATCCAGCTTCGTAATGCCAATAAGGTATCCAAATTGAAATCTATAAGTTGCATGGTATGATGAGGCAAAATCATAAAGAGATAATGTGATGACTTGGAAGATACAGGCAATTACAGGCGAATTTACGGGGCAAGAGATCAATATCGACCGCGATATGTTGGTTGGGCGCCATCAAGATGCAGACGTATTGTTACAATCGGCAGAGGTGTCACGTAAACACGCAGCACTGTTGTTAAAAGAGCAGGCGTTATGGGTGCAGGATTTAAACTCATCGAACGGCACTTTTGTGAATGAATTAAAAATTGAAAATGAAAGTCAGTTGCAGGATGGAGATATTGTCCAGTTTGCAAGCTTTAAATTTTCAGTCTTTGCACCTGCACCAGCAGTAGAGACAGTTGAGCAAGAAGAGATTGAAGTGCAGCAACCTGCCGAAGCTGTTGCACCATCTGAAACAGCAGCAGAGAAATCAGCAGCACAACACATGAATGAACAGGGGATGCCAAGCCTGACTGAGCGTGATGGTAATGTGCAGTTAACTCGTGATGGAATGCCGCAGAATGTCTCTGTGCCAAAGCCTGCACCAATTCCAGAAGGGATCGACTTGTCTCAAGTGACACCAGAGCCTGCA
The DNA here is from genome assembly GCF_003105055.1 of Acinetobacter sp. AM. Taxonomy (NCBI): domain Bacteria; kingdom Pseudomonadati; phylum Pseudomonadota; class Gammaproteobacteria; order Moraxellales; family Moraxellaceae; genus Acinetobacter; species Acinetobacter sp. AM. The sequence goes on from NZ_QETG01000038.1 coordinate 22,456, forward strand.
CCGGTTCCTGTTGAGCAACCAGTTTCTCGTGTAGAAGAAGAACGCACACAGCAGAAGAATGCCTCACTGGGTTTAATCACGATTATTGTTTTGGTGATTTTGGCAATCCTCGCTTGGGTGATGTTTAAATAATCTGTGAATTGCCTACAATAAGGGTATGCTGCGGCATGCCTTTTTTATATCTGAATCATTCGAGCTGCTTATGAATATTGCACAATTAGATCGCCGTGAACTCATTTTATTTGATTTAGATGGAACCTTGGTCGATTCAGCGACGGATTTATATCGTGCGATGAATATGAGTCTCAATGTACTCCAGCTCCCTTTGGTGACTGAACAGCAAGTTCGCGTTTGGGTGGGCAAGGGCACATCCATCTTTTGCCACAGTACGTTGCAACATCTCACGGGTGAGGTTGATCCAGCACAGCACAGACAGTTACTCGACACCTTTTTAAAAATTTACAATGCAGAACCTTGTGTCGAAACACGTCCATTTCACGGCATTCTGGAGTTTCTAGAATGGGGCTTACAACACAATAAAAAAATGGTGTGTGTTACCAATAAACCTGAACAGCCTGCACGGATGATTGTCGAAGTTTTGGGGATGTCTAAATACTTTGTCGATGTGATTGGTGGCGACCGTTTTGAAGAACGTAAGCCACATCCACGTCAGTTGTTACACTGCGTGGAAGAATATCAATTTGAGAAATCTCAAACTTTAATGGTTGGCGATTCAAGTAATGATGTCGAGGCGGCACGGCGTGCGGGTATTGATTGTATTGTCGTAAGCTATGGTTATAATCATGGTGAAGATATACAGGATTGCCAGCCACAACAAGTGGTGGATGATTTAAGAGAATTAATCAAAACGTAATTTGTAGATAAGGAATAATGCCACATGAGTCGTTGTAAAGCTTTTCGATGGCGTCGCTCAGTCTGATGTAACGAAAAATTGAATTGACCCCAATCGAAAATTTAGAGAGAACCTCATGACGACTCAAGTGCAATACGAGCAATTAAAAGCACAAGGCTATAACCTGATTCCTGTTTACCGCCAACGCTTGGCAGACACAGAAACCCCACTTTCTGTTTTTGCACGTCTGAAAGACCATCAACAAGCCTATTTATTTGAATCGGTTGAAGGTGGAGAAAACTGGGCGCGCTATTCCATTATTGGTTTGGGAGAATCTACCGTATTTTCTTGTAATGCGGGCAAGCTCACCATTCAGCACGCGGATGGAATGCATGAACAACAAGACTGTGCTGATCCCTTTGAATATATTCGGACCTTCCAAGCGCAGTTTAAAGTTCCGACACAAATAGACTTACCTGACTTGCCAAGCTTTACGGGTGGATTGGTTGGTTATTTTGGCTATGATGCGGTGCGTTATATTGAACCACGGTTAAACAATGTGCCCGAGGCAGATCCAGTGGGTTTACCTGATATCTGGATGATGCTGTCTAAAACGGTGATCGTGTTTGATAACCTCAAAGATACTTTATTTTTGATTGTACATGCCGATGTGAATGACCCAGAGGCGTATTTTAAGGCACAAACACAGCTAGATGCCTTAGAGCAGCTACTTGCGACTCCAGTGAGTCTACAAGCGAAAAAACACAGTGCACCGCATTTTGAATCGTTAACAGGTAAACAGAAATTCCTAGAATCGATAGAGACAGTGAAAGAATATATTCGCGCTGGGGATGTCATGCAGGTGGTCCCTGGGCATCGTATGGTCTCCGATTTTGATGGAGAGGCTTTACAAGTCTATCGTGCGTTGCGTCATTTAAATCCATCGCCATATTTATTCTTGGTACAAGGGAAGACCCTGACAGATCAAAAGCCATTTCATATTGTGGGTTCTTCACCTGAAATCTTATCTCGTTTAGAAAATGGGATTGCCACGGTTCGTCCTTTGGCAGGCACACGTCCACGCGGTAAAACAAAAGAAGAAGATTTAGCATTAGAAAAAGATTTACTTTCAGATGAAAAAGAAATTGCAGAACATTTAATGCTGATTGATTTGGGACGTAATGATGTCGGTCGCGTCTCTAAAATTGGCAAAGTGCAAGTGACTGATCAAATGGTGATCGAGCGTTATTCGCATGTCATGCATATTGTTTCTAATGTGCAAGGTGAAGTGCGTGATGATGTAGATGCCTTGGATGTTTTTAAAGCAACTTTTCCTGCGGGGACTTTATCAGGAGCCCCAAAAATTCGTGCGATGGAAATTATTGACGAAGTTGAGCCAGTAAAACGTGGTGTTTTTGGTGGTGCTGTTGGTTATTTAGGCTGGCATGGCGAAATGGACATGTCGATTGCAATTCGCACCTGCGTCATTCGTGAAAATAAGGTCTTTGTTCAGGCGGGAGCAGGGTTAGTTGTAGACTCAAATCCTGAGTCTGAGTGGAATGAAACGCAAATAAAAGCTCGCGCAGTGATCAAAGCGGTTGAATTATCATCAAATGGATTGATTTTATGAGTTTTTAGCGGTTTTTTTGAAAAAAACACTTGCAAGGATTCTAAGTTTTGCTAAACTGCACACCGTTCCGATACGAAACGTACGAAACACTAAGAAAGAGCCGGCATAGCTCAGTTGGTAGAGCAACTGACTTGTAATCAGTAGGTCCACAGTTCGAATCCGTGTGCCGGCACCATCTTAAGAGTGTGTAGTTGTGAAGTAAAGAACAACACTGAAATAAGTGTGAAGTGGTGAGGTTCCCGAGCGGTCAAAGGGGGCGGACTGTAACTCCGCTACGAAAGTTTCGAAGGTTCGAATCCTTCCCTCACCACCATTAACTTCGATTGAAGTGGTTAATTGCCAACATTAAGCGGGAGTAGCTCAGTTGGTAGAGCGGTAGCCTTCCAAGCTACATGTCGCGAGTTCGACCCTCGTCTCCCGCTCCATCGAAGAAGATTGCTCTTATAGCTCAGTGGTAGAGCACTCCCTTGGTAAGGGAGAGGTCTCGAGTTCAAATCTCGATAAGAGCTCCAGATACAGTTTAGTAGATATTCTACAAAGATTTTAAAAAGCAGGCTTATTAGTCTGCTTTTCAAGTATTGGGTGTCTGCTTTTTTAGGCGATATGTCGATGCTGAGCATTTCTCAGAATTGTGTTCGACGTAAACGAGGAATATAAACATGGCTAAGGCTAAGTTTGAACGTAATAAGCCACACGTAAACGTGGGCACAATCGGTCACGTTGACCATGGTAAAACTACTTTAACTGCTGCGATTGCA
>NZ_QETG01000039.1:0-23286 GCF_003105055.1 Acinetobacter sp. AM
TTATCTAATTGTTAGGGATAAATTTAAAATTGTAAATATAACATCAAGATGGATTAAGATTTCTTATTCAAACAAAAACAAAAAAACAATAATTGGTTGGATTCGCTGTGAAGATACGAGTGTTTGTAATTAATATTCTTATTAATAAATAATGATAAATAACCCGAATCGCGGATAAGAAATTGACTTGAAAAATAGAAGAACTAGAGCCATCAGTTGAGTTACCACACCAAACCTAAAGCTCTAGTCCTAATGTTCAATAGTACCGAATTATTCTGCGTAATTGATGATTTCTTTCTTAAATTTGAAGCAACTTATTGGAAATTTCTCAAACAAAGTCGTCACTCCGTAAGAATTCGCCCAGCTCAATTGAGCCTCTCAGAAATCAATTTTATCGCCATTTGGTATAAGTGTTCTCATATCAACAATTTCAAAGCATTCTTTTCATGGTTGAAACAGGATAAAAATCATTTATTTAAAAGCTTACCCTGCTACCAACGGATGATTCACCTCATCAATATGCATCAATTGGCACTACATGCATTACATGTCGCCTTAATGAAAGACAATTTAGTGACGAGTAAAGCACGTAGTATTCATGGATTTCTAAGTGGGATTTACGCATCGTTATGTGCATATCAATTAACCCATCGAAATAAGCCGAAAATTCAAATTATAGAATCATTGGCTTAAACAGGATTCGGGTTAAATAGCACGATGCTTTGAAATATGGCTTTAGCCATGTTTCAAAGTCGGGCAACTTTGCGACTATTACATTTTTTAGTCATGACTAAAAAACAGAGCAAAGTACAGTGCTAAATTATTTAGGATCAATCACACATAAATCTCTATTTTCCAAATAGTTACATAATTTTTTCATCACTCTAACGCAAGGTTTAGCCTTATTGTCTACGGTAAGGGGAAAGTCATACCCCACCAGCCTAAATTAAAAATCAAATGTGAACCTGCATGTTTCAGGGTAATCATAATCGCTATTCCTAACCACCACACCCCAAAACCAAGCAGCAACAAACTGCTCAAAAAACCTGCATGATGGAGAAACTCACCCAGTTCGATGAAATGTGTTGCATGTAGTAAGTGTGTAGCCTGTTCACCCAAAAGTAATAATGCCAATGCTCCTGTGCCAATCGGCCCGACCGCCAACCAGCCTGTCATGGCCAATTCCTGACTGGGCAATTGATGCAAGGCCAAACGCAAAAATAAAATGCCCAAAATCAGCATGGCAGGAAAAACCGAAATGCCCCACAAAATATAGCTGCCAAATAAAATACCCACGGCATGAGGACTGACTGGCAAATGCTGTAACAACACCGCGCCCGAGGCTGCCGCCACTTCACACGCTACAATGGGTAAAAGCCAAACTGCGGTCATCTGTTGTAATTGATGGCGCTGACAACTGAACATACAAAATGGCACCACAAACGCCACCATCACGGCCATCAATACGTCGAGATACCACAACCATTCAGCAACACCTATTATGGCTGCACCATACAGCACTACCCCATATTTCAAAGCGCCATTAATCAGCGTCGCCAATGCCATTGGAATGGTGCCTAAAAATAAACTCATACTGGGATGGGTAAAAATCTGTTTGGCTTCCTGCGGGTACAGTAGCCAACGCAAACCATACAAACTGCTAAATAAGATAAAAAGCAGCCCATTGAACACCCACAATCCCGCACCCAATTGCCAAAAAATAGGATGCACAAGACTAAACTCCGCCAATACAATCGACAGGATGCCTGTCCCTATACAAACGGTAAACCAGTTCGGTGTAAACTGACGGATCACATCATGCCATTGTGGCAACTGATGAAAGGGTTTGTTCATGTGGCTTCAACCCAAATTAAGAAGTTATGTTGATATTACAACCTATTTTAAATAAGAAAAATTGATTATTGTTTATTTTTAAAATCAGCTTTCCTAATATTGACGCAGTAGATCAATAAATTTTTCTGGGTAAAAACACAACAACAAGACGAATGCTCAAGAATATGGCAATATATAAGCCTGATTATTTTTCATTTATTGATTAGCCCATGAAGCTGCTCCGCCTGAATGCTTTAGCGCCAGACTTTCAATTACCTCAAACCGCTGTGACGATTGGTAATTTTGATGGCGTCCATTTGGGACATCAAGCGATGATTCAGCAACTGAAACAGGTTGCTGCACAACAACAACTCAAATCGTTAGTCATGATTTTTGAGCCACAGCCTTTAGAATTTTTTCAAGGCTATGAGGCTCCGCCACGCATCAGTTCACTTCGCGAAAAAGTCGAATACTTAACTGAATTGGGCGTGGACTATATTGCCGTGGCCAAGTTTGACAATACTTTCCGCAGCTTAAGTGCGGAAGCATTTGCCAGTATTTTAAAAGACCAACTGAATGCGCAAAGCCTCATATTGGGCGATGACTTTCACTTTGGCAAAAACCGACAAGGCAACAGTGAATTTCTGAAAAATTATGGCTTTGATGTTCATAATTTACACACCATTGCACTTGAAGGTGAACGGGTCAGTTCAACCCGTATTCGTCAAACCCTCGCAGCAGGTAATTTAGCACTCGCAGCACAGTTATTAGGGCGACCTTATAGCATCACAGGTCGGGTGCAATATGGCGACCAAATTGGACGAACCCTAGATTTTCCAACGATTAATGTACGCCTCAACCGTCATAAACCTTGTTTAAACGGTATTTATGGTGTCGATGTCATTTGTGAAACTACGTCTTTACAAGACAAAGTTGTACAAGAGAATTCAGAACAAAAAGGAATTTTGGGTTATCAAGCAACCGCTTTGTTTGGTGCGGGGCATGTCGGAACACGACCTGCCATACAACAAGCGCATCCAGAATGGCGATTAGAAGTACATTTTCCCAATGTTTCTGCTAATCTGTATGGCTTGTTAATGCGGGTCACTTTCTTAAACTACTTACATGGTGAAAAGAACTACCCTTCGCTGGAAGCACTTAAAGCGGGAATTGATGATGATGTGGTGAAACTACTAGAGTTTCGCCAAAACACCCCCACATTTCCCTTTTAAATACTAATCAATTTTATGTAAAACGCGTCAGCCGAGCCGCTGATTAAATTGGAAGACATCTTGCATGAGCGATAAGCAAACTCCTGAAAATGCAGTGGATTATAAAGCCACACTAAACCTCCCAGGTACTGAATTTGCAATGAAAGCAAATCTTGCAGTACGTGAAGCAAAATGGTTAGAAGAGTGGTATGCCGACAACATTTATCAGCAGATTCGTGCGTCGCGTATTGGCAAGAAAAAATATGTCCTGCATGACGGCCCTCCGTATGCCAATGGTCAAATCCATTTAGGTCACGCGGTCAATAAAGTCTTAAAAGACATCATTATCAAAAGCCGTATCATGGATGGTTTTGATGCTCCTTACGTGCCGGGTTGGGACTGTCACGGTCTTCCAATCGAATTAAAAGTGGAAGAAAAAGTCGGCAAAGTGGGCGTGAAGGTAGATGCTTCAACTTTCCGTAAAGCCTGCCGTGAATATGCCTACACCCAAGTTGAACTGCAAAAGAAAGACTTTGTGCGTATGGGCGTATTTGGCGATTGGGATAATCCTTACCTGACCATGAACTTCAAGCAGGAAGCGGACATCGTTCGTTCGCTGGGCGCAATTGCAAAAGCAGGTCATATTGAACCGGGCTTAAAACCTGTCAACTGGTGTTTGGACTGTGGTTCAGCTTTGGCTGAAGCCGAAGTGGAATACGAAGACAAAAAGTCAGATGCGATTGACGTTGGTTTCGGTGTTGTTGATTTGGCGGATCTTTCTGCTCGTTTAGGTGTGGACGTTCAAGATACGACAGACATTGTGATCTGGACCACCACCCCGTGGACTTTACCTGCGAACCAAGCAGTAGCTTTACACGCTGAACTTGAATACCAATTGGTCAAAGCTCGCGGTGAAGAAAAAGCAGAGCAAAACTTTATCTTGGCGAAAAACTTAGTTGAATCTGCCACTGAACGTTATGGTTTTAACAGTGTTGAAGTTTTGGCTGAATTCACGGGGAATAAACTTGAGCATTTAAGCTTACAACACCCACTCATCGCAGATCGCCAAGTGCCTGTGATTTTAGGTGAACACGTGACTGCCGATAGCGGTACAGGCGCAGTCCACACTGCACCTGGCCATGGTGTGGACGACTATAAAGTTGGCTTACAGTACAACTTAAAAGTTGACAATCCAGTGGGTGGCAACGGCGTCTACTTACCAACGTCTCCAATTTTTGCAGGCGAACATATTTATAAAGCCAACCCACAAATCATTGCCGCTTTAAGCGAAGCTGGCAAATTGTGGGCGCACAAGCCAATCAAGCACAGCTACCCACACTGCTGGCGCCACAAAACGCCGATTATCTTCCGTGCCACGCCACAGTGGTTTATCAGCATGGATGCTCAAGGTCTACGTCAAAACGCTTTAAATGCGATTGAAAACGAGATCAGTTTTGTACCAGATTGGGGTAAAAACCGTATTCAAGCGATGATCGAAGGTCGTCCCGACTGGTGTATCTCACGTCAACGTACTTGGGGTGTGCCAATCCCATTCTTCGTGCATAAAGACACCAACGAGCTACATCCACGCACAGCAGAGTTGATCGAAGAAGTTGCGAAACTGATCGAACAAGAAGGCATTGACGCTTGGTATAACCGCGAAGCGAAAGACTTTATCGAGGATGAAGCAGAACAGTACAACTGTGTGCGTGACACTTTAGATGTGTGGTTCGACTCAGGCACAACGCACTATGCTGTGCTGCGTGAACGCGAAGAACTCACCGATCCTGCTGATTTATACCTTGAAGGTTCAGACCAGCACCGTGGTTGGTTCCAGTCTTCATTGTTGACTTCAATTGCCATCAATAAACGCGCACCGTACAAAGGCTTACTGACCCACGGCTTCGTGGTGGATGAAAAAGGCCGTAAGATGTCAAAATCTTTGGGCAACATCATCACCCCACAAGACATCATTAAAGATATGGGTGCAGATGGTTTACGTTTCTGGATTGCATCGGCTGATTACCGTTATGAAATGACCGCAGGTAAAGAAATCTTTAACCGTGCATCCGATGGCTATCGTCGTATCCGTAATACCTTGCGTTTCTTATTGGCAAACTTAAATGGTTTCACCCCATCGACTGATGCCCTACCTGTAGATCAATTGATTGCACTAGATCAATACATCTTGCAACGTGCAGCAGACGTACAGAAAACCATTCAACAAGCTTATGAAGATATGAACTTCCATATCGTCACCAATGCCTTGACTAACTTCTGTATTAACGACTTGGGTGGTTTCTACCTCGACATCATCAAAGACCGTCAGTACACCACCAAAGCAGATTCGCAAGCGCGCCATTCGGCTCAAACTGCGCTGTATCATTTGGTTCAAGCCTTTGTGCGTTGGATGTCACCGATTTTAAGCTTTACCGCACAAGAAGCATGGCCACTGATTCCAGAACAAACTGAGAAATATGTGTTCACTGCGGAATGGTATGACATTCCTATGTCATCGACTGCAAACTTATTGTCAGAAGCGGACTGGCAAACCTTGATTGCGGTGAAGTCTGCCGTGAACAAGCATATTGAAGTTGCACGCAACGAAAAACTGGTGGGTTCAAATCTCTCTGCCAAAGTCGAACTTTGGGCAAATGAAGAGTTGAAAGCGGTGCTAGATCGCCTAGGTGATGAACTTCGCTTCGTCCTGATTACTTCACAAGTACAGGTCTATGCCTTTGATGCGACTCAGGGTCAGGAAGCCGATCTAGCAGGTTTACGCGTGCAAGTCTCTGCTGCGGAAGGTGAAAAATGTGCACGTTGCTGGCATGTCCTGCCAGATGTGAATACACATCACGAACATCCAGGGCTATGTGCACGTTGTATTATTAACCTCCCTACTGGTCAAGGCGAAGAGAGAAAATATGCCTAATCCACAACAGAAAGCGGGCCTGTTTCAATTCTACCCACACAATTTGCTGTGGGTGGGATTATCTATTGTGGCGATTGTTCTAGATCAATGGACCAAATGGATTGCGTCTACGCACCTGAATTATGCAGATCCGGTACCTGTACTGCCTTTTTTAAATTGGACCTTGTTACATAACTATGGCGCAGCCTTTAGTTTCTTGTCCGATGCTGGCGGTTGGCAACGTTATTTCTTTACCTCACTTGCAGCCTTGGTTTCAGTGATTTTTGTGTTTTGGCTGATGCGCATGCCAAAACACATCACGATTTTACCCATGGCAATTGCCCTGATTTTAGGTGGTGCTGTAGGAAATTTAATTGATCGCGTCACCTTGGGTTATGTGGTCGATTTTATTCATGTCTATTACAACAATAGTCACTTCCCTGCATTTAACCTTGCCGACAGTGCCATTACCTTGGGCACCATTCTGCTGCTTATAGATACGTTTTTCTTAGAAAAACATCGAATTCAACGTGCGGATATGCAACACCATGAATGAAATTATTAATCCAAATGAAGAAACTCGTATTGAACACGGTTCAAAAGTCGATCTTCATTTTTCCGTTGCCATTGAAAATGGCGTAGAAATTGACAATACCCGTAGCCGTGCTGAACCTGTCAGCTTGGTGATGGGCGATGGCAGTTTACTCCCAGGTTTTGAAAAATCCCTATTTGGTCTACGTGCAGGTGACCGTCGTACCGTCAGCCTTCCACCAGAAGATGCTTTTGGGCCATGGAACCCTGAAAATGTGCAAACATTTGATACGGTGAAATTCGAGCAACGCCCTATTGAAGGCCACATGATTGAGTTTGAAGATAAAGCCAAACAAAGTCTGTATGGCGTCGTTAAAACTGTCGGGGATGATATTACTGAAGTGGATTTTAACCATCCATTGGCGGGTAAAAACATTACCTTTGAAGTGGAAATCTTCAAAGTGACTCCTGCGGGTCAACAAGGCGTGAAATTCATGTAAAAGCCTGCTTTTACAACATAAAAAACCCTTCAACTGTGAAGGGTTTTTTTATGCCGTACAGAAAACTAAAGATATTTTAATAACGGAATCTGCTTATTCTGATGCTTAAATTTAGAAAACCACAGCATCAAAGGATAAAGCACGATGCACAGGATAATCGCAATCCACCAAAGGGTAGATACTTGATTTACCCCAAAGTAGTCACCATGATTCTGTCCCCAAAGCGCCACGGCAAGCACATACAGTAATTTTAAAACAAATAAATGCACAATATAAAAGAACATCGGTACTGAGCCATAAATAATTAAGGGACGTACCCATGCCCGCTGTTGCACTTTTTCCAATACCACAAGCAGTAACAGCCCCAAGCCAACATTCCATAAAATAAACAATAAGGACGGCGGATACTTGGTCAGATTAAAAAAGCTCATCAAGGTTTGCAGTGGCGTCGACATTTCTAACCATGCACTATCACCATAAAAATTTAACATTCGGAGTATCAGAAACACGGTGATACTGCTACAGCCAAATACCCATAAATATATACTTCTTCGTTGTGGCGTCATCTGTGCTTGAAAAACAGTTGCCCCAATACTATAACCCAGCAAAATTACTCCAATCCAAGGCAGTACAGGATAAGAAGTTCGAAGTTTGAGGAATTCCCCCCATTCAATCCAACCACGCTCATGTAAAATCAACCAGATCGGCTGTAAAATAGGCATTTGTTGCAAGGAAACCTGATCCAACAGGTTATGCCCAAAAATAATCAATACAGCAATCAACCACAGAATTCTCTGTGGCAACCCAATCAGCATCGCCAAAACAATCATGCTGATACCAATGGCCCAAATCACTTGTAGATAAATCACTTGCGGTGGGAACTGTCCTGTCCATGCAAAATTAATCACCAACAACTCGAGTATCACTAAAAATAAACCACGTTTAAGCAAAAACTCGCGCGTCATGCTCAAACTGTTGTGTTTAGCTTGGTATAAATACGCCGATAATCCCGTCAAAACCACAAAAACTGGAGCACACAAATGTGCCAAAATTCGGCTAAAAAACAAACTGGCTTCCGTTTCCTCAATACGCATGGGGTCGGGAACTTGATGATGTAAATAAAAGGTTTCACGGACATGGTCGACCATCATAATTAAAATGACCAGACCACGAAGTGCATCAATCGCTTGAAGGCGTTGGGAAAGTGCAGACATGATGAAATAAATAGATATGTTATAATATTACATATACTATGCGTTTTTGAACCCAAAATAAACCCAAGCGCGCTATTTAGCACGCCTAATTTTTAAGAAAAATTAAATAACAAAATGATTGATTTATGGGCGAATTTCTTTGAGCTCACGGCGAATAAAATGCTGAATCATTTCCCGATAAATCTGTTCAATTAAATCAGGATCGGTGCCCTGTTGTGCCGCCTGTTTACGAACTTTGGCAATCACCTGCTCTACCCGTTCTGGAGATTGCACTTCATGTTCAGTGCGCTTAAAACGTACCGCTTGATCGACATAAAACTGTCGGGTGGTAATGAGCTCAATCAGGTGCTGATCAATCACATCAATTTTATCTCGAACTTGCTCGAGCGACTCACATTTCTCTTTCTGCATTGGTTTTATCTTCTGGTGTTAAGCTGGAGTGATCTGCTTCGTTTTCAATTTTATATTTTTCTTCTAACACATTACTGAAAATACTTTCAATCATCCAGACTCGATATAAGCTATTAAAGGTATAACGTTGACCATCAAGACGTAATTCGAGCACTGGAAAATCAGGTTGTGACTTCATTTCACACAATACATCATTTTCTTTCAGTTTGGCTTGAATATCCTCTTGTTTCACATCCTGTAACTCTAGCTCCAACTCACGTTGCAATTCTTGATAATGTGCCTTAAACGATAAATCTTTGCCTTGGGTCCATACCGCTTGCAAAATACGGTGCATGGCTGCAATCCGCTGCTCTTCAGGCACACGATAATACAACTGTGCCATCGCATAAGTGGCTTCTTTAGTCGGACGACAAAATGGGGTAAATGCCACTTCTGTCCGTTTAGATAAACGGGTTGCCAAGCTCCAGTCAAACCAGTCTCGCCCATGATAACTCAGTGGGTACACAGTTAACTGAATATTATAATAATCTGCCAATTCCTCTTTAATATAGGCCAATAACAGCCATGAAACTGGATCTTCTAACGCAATATATAAATCTAACTCTGGATCAAGTGCTTGAATTTCATTTAGTTCTTCTGCATCACTAATTAAATGCTCACGCCATTCGATATGATTGATGAGGAAAATCGGATTACCTGTCAGTAATTTTTGTTGTTTTAAACGGCGGGTTAAACGCAGCAGATCATCCACTGCATGGTATTTACGGTCTGAAAATTCAAAATAACTGGCAAGGATGGCATCATCATTAAATACCCGTTCTGGAAAGTGCTGTTCCTGATGATGTTTACTCGCCATGGCATATAAAGTACGCAACTTACCATACTGCTTCTGCCACAGCATATGAAACACATCTTCGAGTAAATACAGAAAGTCCTGACCTTGCAATGGGGTATTTCTTAAAATGGTCTCCGCTTGTGCCAAGGCTTCTTGTGGTGGCTGTTCAGGGGTTTCATGGAAACTGAAGCGGTGCTGTTTGGATAGAATCTGCGCATCGTTCAGGCAATAGTGTTGCCATTCTTGCGCTGACATCTGATTCGGTGGCTCGGGAGCTTGACTGGAAATAATGACTTTGAGAGGTTTAAGTTCATCACTCAAAATTTCTTCTAATTGTGGCAACTGCTGCACAGCCAAATAACTATAAACATCGTCTAAACGTAAATGAATATTGAGCCCATGCTCCGTGGACAATACCTCTTGACGAGTTGGCTTTTGATAAAACCATCTCGATCGGATCGGATCGAACCAACGGCGTAACAGTGACATGAATTGCCTCTAATCTAGAAAGAGCGGGTAATGTTGTTTTGAACCCGCAGAAAATGACCAATACGATGAACAGAATGTCTTAAAATACAATAAGTCTTGAGCAAAACGTAACATAATTCAAGACAAAATGTTCAATCCTTCCCGATAGGCTACAGTTCTAAATTTAAATCAGTCACTGCACCCTTTTCGGCTCCGGTGGTCAGTTTAGCAAACTTCGCCAGCGCACCGTGGGTATAATTTGGTTTTGGCTTGACCCAACGGTTTTGCCGTGCGGCAATTTCTTGTTCAGAAACATGCCACGTCATTTCCCGTGTTTCGGCATTAATCGAGATGCGATCTCCGTTTTGAACAAGACCAATTGGTCCGCCTTCATAAGCTTCTGGGGTCACATGTCCAATCACAAAACCATGACTGCCTCCAGAAAAACGACCATCGGTAATCAGGGCCACAGATTTGCCCAAACCTTTACCAATAATCGCTGAGGTCGGTTTCAGCATTTCTGGCATGCCCGGCCCACCTTTAGGCCCTTCGCCCCGAATCACCACCACCTCACCCGCTTGAACTTCGCCATCTAAAATGCCACGCATTGCGCCAATTTCACCTTCAAAGACACGCGCAGGCCCTTCAAAGTACAGGCCTTCTTTACCGGTAATTTTAGCCACGGCACCCGTTGGAGACAAATTACCCTTGAGCACCACCAAGTGAGAGTCTTTTTTAATCGGGGCATCAAACGGTAAAATAATCTGCTGACCTTCAGGGTAGTCTTCAACTTCGGCTAAATTTTCCGCCAAGGTCTTTCCAGTCACGGTTAGACATGAACCATCAAGCATGCCAGCATCTAACATCCGCTTCATCAGCGGTTGAATGCCTCCAATCGCAATCAGCTCAGACATCAGATATTTGCCAGATGGACGTACATCGGCCACTACAGGAATATCTTGCCCGATACGGACAAAATCATCCAAACTCAGTTCAACTCCAGCGGTATGTGCCATCGCCAGTAAGTGCAGCACCCCATTGGTCGAACCGCCCAAGGCTATCAGCACTTTAATCGAGTTTTCAAATGCAGCTTTGGTCATAATATCGCGCGGTTTCAGGTCTAAGCGCAGCAAATTCATCACCGCTTCACCTGCTTTTTGACAGTCGATCCGTTTTTCATCCGAAACCGCTTCTTGTGCCGATGAACCCGGTAAACTCATGCCCAAAGCTTCAATCGCAGAGGCCATCGAATTTGCAGTGTACATACCACCACAGGAACCAGGCCCCGGCAGCGCCACTTCTTCAATCTGTTTGACTTGAATGGCACTGATTTCACCTTTGGCGTGTTGACCCACGGCTTCAAAGACAGAAATCATGTCGGTATGCCCTGCGCCCGGCTTAATCGTCCCACCATAGACAAACAAACCCGGACGGTTTAAACGGGCTAAGCCCATGATGCAACCCGGCATGTTTTTGTCACAACCACCAATCGCAATCACCCCGTCATAAGCCTGACACCCTACTACGGCTTCAATCGAGTCGGCAATAATTTCACGGCTCAGCAATGAATACTTCATACCTTCGGTGCCATTAGAAATGCCATCTGAAATGGTGATGGTATTAAAAATAATGCCTTTACCGCCTGCCTGATTGACCCCTTTTTCAGCCTCACGTGCCAAACCATCGATGTGCATATTACACGGCGTGACATTGGCCCATGTCGAAGCAATACCCACAAAAGGACGAGTAAAGTCTGAATCTTTAAAACCTGTGGCACGCATCATGGAACGTGCAGGTGCATTTTCGATGCCTTCATAAACAGGGGCTGAATGTTCGCGGATATTGTCTTTACTCATTGTATTTGTCCTTGGCGATGGCAGCGTATTGCTCTACAGTCTTGGCAATTTTTCTGTTTTTATTGTATAGAAAGTAAACTACACATGAAAGCGACTCGCTGGGTATTACATGAGCCCATTTATTGTTTTTCTACTCAAATCAGGTCACATGACCAAGCGACATGGATGTCGCTGTTGCCCTATGCAGCAAGGATGCTGCATTAGGGCAACAAAGCATTTTGTTACTTTTACGCTGTCAAAAGTAAGGAATTATCTACCCATTACCATTTTAAAATCTTAAAGCAAAATGTGATCGTGACAGTTTCTAGCAACATTAAAAAAGCACTCCATTTGGAGTGCTCTTTCTCATCAGTAAAACCTACCGATTAAATGTCACGTACTGCGCCTTTTGAGGCACTGGTAGTATGCATCGCATAGGCTTTTAAAGCTTTAGAGACTTTACGCGGACGCTGTTCAGCAGGCTGCCAGCCTTTGGTTTCTTGCACTTCACGGCGCGCAGCCATGGTTGCTTCATCCACGGCTAAGTGAATACTACGGTTTGGGATATCGATTTCGATACGGTCGCCATCTTCCACCAAACCAATCGCACCACCTTCAGCCGCTTCAGGTGAAACGTGACCAATGGATAGACCCGATGAACCACCCGAGAAACGACCATCGGTGAGTAAAGCACAATCTTTACCTAAACCTTTCGATTTTAAATAACTGGTTGGATACAACATTTCTTGCATACCCGGACCACCACGCGGACCTTCGTAACGAATCACCACCACATCACCAGCCGTGATTTTGCCACCTAAAATCGCTTCTACCGCAGCATCTTGGCTTTCAAAAACACGTGCTGTACCGTTGAATTTCAAGATGGAATCATCCACACCTGCTGTTTTCACAATACAGCCTTCTAATGCAATGTTGCCATAAAGAACAGCCAGACCACCATCTTGAGAGAAAGCATGTTCAGCATTACGAATGACACCGTTGTTACGGTCACCATCTAAACGAGAGTAGTAACGGTCTTGTGAAAATGCCGTTTGCGTCGGTACACCGCCCGGTGCTGAGCGGAAGAATTGATACACTTCTTCGTCTTCAGTACGGATGATGTCCCATTTATCCAAAGCATCTTTTAAGGTTTTTTCATGCACAGTCGGTACAGAAGTATCCAACAAGCCTGCACGGTCTAATTCACCCAAAATCGACATAATGCCACCTGCACGGTGTACATCTTCCATATGCACGTCTTGTTTTGCAGGTGCAACTTTACACAGCACAGGTACTTTACGTGACAAACGGTCAATGTCAGTCATAGTAAAGTCAACTTCTGCTTCATGCGCCGCTGCCAACAAATGCAATACCGTATTGGTTGAACCGCCCATTGAAATATCAAGGGTCATGGCATTTTCAAAGGCTGCTTTGGTGGCGATTGAGCGTGGCAACAAGCTGTAATCGTTTTGTTCGTAATGACGTTTGGTGATTTCAACGATTAATTGACCAGCGCGCTCGAATAGTTTTTTACGATTCGCATGTGTCGCCAAAGTTGAACCATTGCCTGGAAGGGACAGACCCAAAGCTTCGGTTAAACAGTTCATTGAGTTTGCAGTGAACATGCCCGAACATGAACCACAGGTTGGACAAGCTGAACGCTCGTATTCAGCCACTTCTTCATCAGTGAAGCTGTCATCTGCTGCCACAATCATGGCATCGACAAGGTCAATCGCGTGTTCATTGCCACGGATTTTCACTTTACCCGCTTCCATCGGCCCGCCAGAAACAAAAACCACAGGAATGTTCAGACGCATAGACGCCATCAACATGCCTGGGGTAATTTTGTCACAGTTTGAAATACAGACCATCGCATCAGCACAGTGCGCATTGACCATGTATTCCACTGAGTCTGCGATTAAGTCACGTGAAGGCAATGAGTACAGCATGCCATCATGCCCCATCGCAATTCCATCATCTACTGCAATGGTATTAAATTCTTTTGCTACACCGCCTGACGCTTCAATTTGACGTGCCACAAGTTGACCTAAGTCTTTAAGATGCACATGACCAGGAACAAATTGAGTAAAAGAGTTGACCACCGCAATAATCGGCTTGCCAAAATCTTCATCTTTCATACCTGTTGCACGCCATAAACCACGTGCGCCAGCCATATTTCTTCCATGTGTTGATGTTTTTGAACGATAGTCAGGCATTGTGTATTTCCAACAAAATTTGTGCTTGATATGAATCTGCGATTCATTCTGGCTAAAGAAGACTGATCATTGAGCATGAATCAATCGAAACATAGGCAACATCATAATACTACAGCTATGTGTTTAACAGACAACCCGCTTTTCTCTTTCCTGCATCACGATATACAGGCTATATTTCGACAAATGATCTCAAAGAAAACTGTACGAACCTACTATAAACCGAGCACAGGAAATTAAATATAAAACTTTCATGAATATTTTTTTAATTTTGCATAACTAAAAGTTTTCAAATACCGATACCCTTGCTATTTTTTTGCGTCGCATATTCAACCAATATCGTGATTGTTACAGCGCATATTGTAGATTCGGCTTAGCGTTGCTTTTGACATATAATAGACACAAGTTTCTATGGAATTTGATGTGTGAAAATCATCTTTGCCGGTACACCTGAATTTGCTGCATGTGCTTTGGCAGCGTTACTGAAAACAGAACATGAAATTGTGGCGGTATACACCCAACCCGACCGCAAAGCAGGTCGTGGTCAAAAACTGACGGCTTCAGCGGTCAAACAGTTGGCATTGGAACATGATTTACCGGTGTATCAACCTTTACACTTCAAATCTTCCACTGAGGAAGGCTTAGCAGCACAACAACAATTAAAAGATTTAAATGCCGATGTGATGGTGGTGGCCGCTTATGGTCTGATCTTGCCGCAAGTGGTTTTAGATACGCCGAAATATGGCTGTCTGAATATTCATGGTTCCTTGTTACCACGCTGGCGTGGTGCTGCACCGATTCAACGTGCCATTGCTACAGGAGATGCTGAAACAGGTGTCACCATTATGAAAATGGCGGCAGGCTTAGATACAGGCGATATGATGTATAAAACCCTGTGTCCGATTGAAGCCACCGATACCTCTGCCTCATTGCATGACAAACTGGCGCTGCAAGGGGCAGAAGCTATTGTTGCCGTGTTGCACTCTGAACAAACCTTACAGCACTATTTAGCCGAACGTGAAGTACAAGATGAAGCGTTCACAGTCTATGCACATAAACTCAGCAAAGCTGAAGCGCAAATTGATTGGTCTTTAGATGCCGTACAGATTGACCGTAATATCCGTGCTTTTAATCCTTGGCCCGTGGCATTTATCGCACTGGATGAGCAAAATAACTTAAGAGTCTGGAATTCGGTCTTATCGCATGAAACGACGGAAAATACCCAAGTCGGTGAAATTATTGCGATTGATAAACACGGTGTACATGTTGCCTGTGCCAATCATACCGTCATCACACTAACTGCTTTACAATGGCCGGGTGGTAAACCGCTTAATGCCGTACAAATTTTACAAACCCAAAAACTGAATATTGGACAAATTTTATAATGAGACAATCTCCCAACGCCTCTGGTAAGACTTTAAACTTACGTGCTCAGGTTGTTAAAACGTTATTGGCTGTCCAAAATGGTCAATCACTGGCATCGGTGCTTCAGCAACACATGGCCATTGTGTCTGACAAAGATCGTGCCTTGTACCATGAATTAGTTCTTGGCTGTTTACGCCAATGGCACGCACTGAAACAAGTGACTTTACCGTTGTTGTCTAAACCACTAGAAAACCAAGTCGTTGAAACCTGTTTATACGTGGGTTTATACCAATTGTTGTGTACCCGCGTTGCAGCGCATGCGGCTATTTCTGAAACGGTAGATGCAGCAAAACAATTGGGTATGGAAAGCTTAAGTGGTGTGGTCAACGCCATTTTGCGTCGTGCAACACGTGAAACAGAACAGTTCTACGATGTCCTAGAACAAGCCTCGAATTTGCCGAGCTGGTTATCCAAACGTTTGAAAAAAGACTGGGGCGAGCAATTGGCTGAAATCAGCTACGAGCTGAAACAAGTTGCACCCTTAACCTTGCGGGTTAACACCTTACAAGTCAGCCGTGACGAATATCTTGAAATTTTAGAAGATGAAGGCATTGAAGCACATGCCTGTGAACTTTCGAATGTCGGTATTGTGCTTGATGAGAGTATTCATGTGCCTAGCCTGCCTGGTTTTGAAGCAGGTGGTTTTTCAGTACAAGATGAACATGCTCAACTCTGTGCAACATTGTTACCTGACTTGAATGGCAAATTCGTGATTGATGCCTGTGCAGCACCTGGGGGCAAAACAGCGCATATTTTAGAGAAATATCAGCCTAGAAAACTGATCGCACTCGACCAAGATGAAAAACGCTTAAAACGTGTCGCTGAAAACTTAGAACGTTTGGCTTTAAGCGAAGAGCCAGTGGAAATTATCACTGCCGATGCAGTGAAATGGACATCGCCTGAACTTGCGGATTGTATCGTCCTTGATGCACCTTGTTCAGCCATTGGGGTAATCCGTCGCCATCCCGATATTCGTTTACTGCGTCAGTCGGGCGATATTGCCAAAACAGTACAACTCCAAAAGCAAATTCTTGAAAATATGTGGCAACAACTCAAAGTCGGCGGCACATTGCTGTACATCACCTGCTCGATTTTGAAAGCCGAAAATGAACAGCAAATGGTCGACTTCTTTGCTGGGCATACAGATGCGAAAGAAATTAAAATTGATGCCGATTGGGGGATTGAACAGATTCATGGTCGCCAATTGTTCCCACAAATAGGGCGTGGCGATGGTTTTTATTATTGCTTAATCGAAAAAACGGCCTAAACCTTTTTAAGGAAAACAGAAACTTTGGTTTCTGTTTTTCAACCTTAACTCACATACTTAAATATCACCAGACTCAGCGCCAAACAGGCCATACCTGTGACTAAGCCATAGACGGTTTCATGCCCTTGTGCATATTTTTTAGCGGTCGGCAGTAGTTCATCGAGTGCCAAATACACCATCACCCCACCAATAATGCCAAATACGGTGCCATACACACTAAAACTTAAATACGGTGCCAAAAGAAAATAACCAACCATTGCACCTAAAGGTTCAGCAAGCCCTGAGAGTAAACTAGCAAGTAAAGCTGCACTTTTTTTCCGTGTTGCCATATAGACAGGCAAAGCAATCGCAATACCTTCAGGAATATTATGAATAGCAATGGCTACCGCAAGCGGTGCTCCAAGTGCCGGACTTTCCAAAGTTGCAAAAAAAGTGGCCAAGCCTTCTGGCAAGTTATGTGCCGTAATCGCAAATAAAGTCAACAATCCTGTACGTAATAATTGTTGTTGATTAATCCCCTGCACACTTTGGTTTTCAATGGTTTCGTGAGGGTTGGGGATACAACGGTCGAGAATTAAAACTAAAATCACACCCAGTAATAATGATAAAGTGCCGAAGGCATAGCCCGTTTTATCATCAAAAGCCTGACTAAAAGAATGAATGGATTTGTTTAAAATTTCGGTCAAAGAAACATAAATCATCGCCCCAGCGGAAAATGCCAATCCAAACGAGAGAAAGCGATAACTCGGCTGTTTAAAGAATACGACCAAAGCACCGCCCAGAACTGTCGCCAGTCCTGCAAGCAAGGTCACGCCAAATGCAACCCACACCTGATGCGGTAATAAGGTGTCCATAAAGTGATGCTCTAAATAAGAAAGCCACTATCTTAAATGATAATGGCTTTCATTTGCATATACTCAGTATTTACTGAAACAAATTATTTACAACGTGTGCTGATCTTTCACTTCGTCCAGCACTTCATCCAATTCTTCAGGGTTTTTCATCAAATGGAGAATCGACAATGCCAACCCGCCCCAGAGAAATACCATTGAGATAATCATCATTATGATAGCTTTAGTATTCATTCTGCTTCTCCTAGCGATCTTTCATTTTGCTGAGCACAATTGCCACAACAGCACAGAAAATCACGCTGCCCCATCCAAATACACCTTGCAAGCTCATGCTGTAAGTGTCGTAACCATTCATCACTAAGTTGAACAGGGTCATTCCTAGTGTAGTAATTAAAATAAACGTGGTAATTACAGTTAATGTAAATGCCCAACCTTTACCTAATTGAATGGTCGAGATACGGTTGACATGATCACGCAGTTCCATCAGTGCAGAACGTTTAAACCAAGCGATACAGATAATTGATGCCAATGCACCACCGATAATCCCGATATTGTTGATAAAGTGGTCAATAATATCCACCAGCTTAATCGCATTTACGCTAGAGAATAAAAAGATTGAAACCAGCGCACTACCACCACCAATAATCGATACAGCTTTTGAACGGCTCCATTTTAACTTGTCTTGCATGGCAGCAATTGGAACTTCCAAAATACTTACCATAGAAGAAATACCCGCTACAAATAACGAGGAGAAAAACAGAAGACCAAATAAATCTGCACCAGCACCCAAGCTCGAAATAATTTTCGGGAAAGCAATAAATGCAAGACCAATACCGCCACTCACAACATCTTTAACGTCTGTACCTGCAGCATGTGCCATAAAGCCCAATGCAGCAAAAATACCAATACCCGCTAAAATTTCAGTTGAAGCATTGGCAAAGCCAACAATTAAGCCCGAGCCTGTTAAATTGGTTTTTGGTTTTAAATAAGATGAATAGGTCACCATAATCCCGAAACCCACTGACAGTGAGAAGAAGGTATGACCATATGCTGCTAACCACACCTTATAGTCCATCATTGCGGACCAGTTCGGGGTAAAGAATGCATTTAAACCTTGAGCTGCACCAGGTAAACGTAAAGCTTGAATCACCAAGAAAGTGAACAATACGAACAACAAAGGCATAAAGATTTTGTTCGACAGTTCAACCCCTTTCTTCACACCACCAAACAAGATGATCAAGGTGAGTGCCCAAATACCAACTATTGGCCAAAACAAATGGTTAACAAACTGTAAATCTAAACCTGTGGCCTTAGATGTTTGTAAATAGGTATTGAAGAAGAAGCTTTCTGGATCATTGCCCCATGCTTGGCCAATCGAGAAGTAAACATAACTTCCTGCCCAAGTCAGTACGCTGGCATAGTACAAGCCAATAATGATACAGACACAAACTTGCCACCAACCGAGCGTTTCACCCCCTTTAAATAAAGCGCGATACGCTTTAGGAGGCGAATTATTACTACGATGCCCGACAGCATAGTCTAAAAATAATAGCGGTAAACCTGCCGTAATTAATGCAAGTAAATAAGGAATAAGGAACGCACCGCCACCGTTTTCATAAGCAACGTAGGGGAAACGCCAAATATTACCTAAACCAACAGCCGAACCAACGGCTGCAATAATAAAACCAGATCGTGACGTCCAGTTTTCACGAGAATCTGCCATGAAACACACCTAAATCTTGGGGTAACTTTTATTGCTGCTTGTTATACGGATTAATATGGCTAGCAAAAAAAGCACCATTCAAAAATCTTTTTGTTGTTTGATTTAGCTTCCACCTTTTGGGTGTTTCGTTCTAAATTGCAAACAGATGAAATGCACACAAAATCTTGGTTAAAGTCTTTCGGATTGTTTTCACCTCTTAATCATTGAACAATACTCACTTTTGTTATTTTTTGCTGTAATTTCTGGATGAAAGTTCGTCCTTTTGTATTCTATTTTTAATCAATTGATCAAAATATAGCTCTTTTTTTATCATATTTTTTAAAATAGATTAACAAAGCCCAAAATGCAAGATTTTTAAAATACTGGAAAATTCCCTTAATTTATTGATTATTGTGTGCTTACATTTTATCTATCTAAATATCTTTTAGTTGAGTATCGTGATTTAGCATCACAATCACACACCAAACTCAAAATTTTAAAATAAATTTATGATTTCATTCAAGTTTATGTCACACCTTCCACCAAGCTTAAGCTCAGTTCAAGCAGAGTAGAATTCAAAATCTAAAAAGATATTTGTCACTCACAATCATTTTTATACCTAAATCAGAAATCTGCTTCTAGCAGATTCATCACTATCTGCACTTTTATGTAAAAAAGCACTTTGACTACTGTTTCTTTTTTCGCATCGCTATATCATGCTCTGAAATACAACCGAATAGCTCTTGTTTTAACCTTTTTTAACGCAAACACACAACACAATTTAGGATAAAAGCATGAAAGTAGCACAAGCAGGATTATTGGCATTAGGCGTAGGTTTGAGTGGCTTAGCTCAAGCAGATTTAGTCGCACTTAAAGGCGATATCAGCTATTGGGCATATGATGGTCATGCTGAAATGAACAACACAGCCCCTTTTTCAAAGGAAAAACTGGACAATGAAGGCGCAGTCCAATTTTCTGTCGCTTTAGAACACCCAGTTCCGATTATTCCAAATGCCAAAATACGCTATGTTAATTTAGACTCTCAAACAGAGAGCAGCGTTGTTGGGCAGCCCAATTATGCCGTTAACCTTGATCACGCTGACTTCATTCTCTATTACGAAATTTTAGACAACGTTGTTGATCTGGATATTGGTGCAGGTGCAACCACTTTGAATGGTGACATCACCAATTTTGCAGGACAACGTACCAGTATTGATGAAACCTATCCGATTATTTACGGTACAGTCGGTGGTAAATTACCATTTACAGGTTTAAGTGCGAAAGCAGAGCTAACCTATAGCAACTTTGATGATGCGCAATTAACCGATGCTTTGGCGGAAATTCAATACAACTTTATCGATAACATGCTCGTCGATGTTGGTGTAAAAGCAGGTTATCGAATTTTCACTGTTGATTTAGATGACTATAACCGCAATGACATTAAACTTGACTTCAAAGGTCCTTATATTGGTTTAGATGCGCATTTCTAATTTCTGAAGTGCTACTAAAAAAGCTGAATGTTTGCATTCAGCTTTTTTATTTGTCCGTCTATCCAGTTAAGATGTAGCATTAAAACTGGCATGATATTGAACATTGCCTTGTGGAATTTCATTTTCAAATGCAAGTACTTGAAAATACTCAGCAGGAACCCCTTCCAGTACCAATTGACTCAGGGGCCGAAAGCCAAACCGTGCATAATAATCAGGCTCTCCCAACACCACACACCCTTTTGCCTGCCGCTTTTTTAACTGGGCCAATGCCGTTTCAATTAAATCTCGACCGATGCCTTGCCCCTGAAATTCAGGTAAGACTGAAACTGGACCTAAACCATACCAAGCTTCTGTACCTGATGAAATTCGCACAGGAGAAATTGCAACGTGTCCAATTAGCTGTCCATCAAGTTCAGCAACTAGAGAAATACTGAGTTGTCCTGACTGCCGTAATGCACGCACGATAAATTGCTCATGATGATCACTATAAACTACCGATTCAAATGCCCTCATGGTCAAGTCTTCGATGTGATCAACATCTTCAGGTTGCTCAGCTCGAATTGACCCGATATGCTTTTTGTTTTGCATAAGCACCTCAATATTCAAATTCTTGATGTACGTTTTTGCTTACAGAGAACAACGATTTTTACGTCTATATACATTCCTTATTTCCTTTTATTATAAAAACATACAGAGACAGGAAGTTTCTTTAAATAATAACAAAGATTGCAGGAAGCATCGTAATTGACAGGAGTTGATTACATATAACCTTATACAGAAAAGCCCTGTCAGGATGATGGGGCTTTTCTTTTTATACAAGCAGCAGCATTCAGAATCTAAATAAACCAAATCGGATAAACATTACAGAATGCTTCTATTTCTTAAAATAACTCATATTGACTCCCTATATTGCACTACCTAACATCCTAAATATTTTAATCACATCAGGAATTTTATTTTGTTGCACGTATCCTCTCTAAACCCTTTAGCCACATTGAAACAATCAACACGAATTAAATTCGGTATTACTGCCTTAATTATGTTCATGATCACAGGCTGTTCAGGTTTAGGCGGTGGCTCTTTAGAAAAACGTGCAGCAAAACTGTCTACTGGCATCCAAAAGGCATACGCTGTTGACTCAACGACAGCAAACCGAGTTTCACCGATGATTGTGCAAAGTGCAGAACTACATCAGGTCGATCCTTTACTGATTGCTGCCATGATTCGACAAGAATCAAGTTATCGTAACTATGCTGTTTCGCCCGCAGGGGCTATTGGTTTAACTCAAATTATGCCGATGTATTGGCAACAAACTTGCTCAGGTGATTTATTTGAAGAAGCCAGTAACATCAATTGTGGCACCTATATTTTAGCTAAATATAATCAATCTGCAGGGAGTTGGAAAAAGGCCCTTGCCTATTACAATGTTGGACCTACAGGCTATGAATCGAGTTGGAAAATGCGCCGCCAAGGTAAAAAATATGCCAAACAAGTGAAACAGCACGAAGAAAAACTCAAAGGTTCACTCTAAGCTTTGGTTTCAGGAATTAAAAAGCCCAACCTAAGATGGACCTTTTATAACGTCATATTTATAAACTTTTTAAATATGCAATAATATCTTTATTTTCAGCCATTTCAGCTAATTCAAGTGCAGTATATTCTGAGCGATAATCGATTCTTGCTCCCTTACTGACCAGTAATTTAACCACACCTAAATGGTCATTTTCAGCCGCAGCTTGTAGTGCACTATAGCCCTCTTCATCTGTTTGATTCGGATCAGCTCCAGCCAATAACAACTGCTCAACTTGCTCTACATCACCCAAAGATGACCAGTAAACAAGTTCAGGAAGATGCAGTTCTTCATCATCTTCAGGAAGAGGGGTAAAAGAGTTGAGTTTCATCGGATATACCCTTTTTTATTTTAACGTTTAAACCTCAATTAAAGCTTAATTTTTTTAATACAGCCATATCAATTTAATTAAAATCGAATAATTGAGCTTAACAATAACTAATAAAATAGCTTGCCATGTAATTACTCAGGACGTATAAAACACTGCAAGCCAGCTGGTGATTTGCTTGGGATCATTCTAAACAACCTTGCATTTGGCATGTACAGGAATATTAATGTAATCGCCCACGGATAATTCATATTTTGAACCGCTGTCAAATTCTAAAATTTCTTTTCCTTCAACAAGCATGATCCATTCTCTCTCATTCTGATTATACCAACCTGTATCAGGAGAGCTATCCTTATTATTGAAGCATGAATAATGTTCTCAAATACTTCTAGTTAGATCTTTCGGAAGTGGATCGAATATATTGACTGAATTCATACCCATAAATTCACCTCATATCATGTATTCAATCTACATTAACTGTTATTTAGTATCTTCTAAAGTTAGCCTCAAATGACTAATCATTATTTTTAATCACATTTTTGGATGTTTTTTCAAAAGAAAAATTTTTCTAATAAAGAAACACCCCCTAACATTGGTTAGGGGGTGTTTGAATAAATGAGCTGGCGATGACTTACTCTCACATGGGTAACCCCACACTACCATCAGCGCTAAGAGGTTTCACTTCTGAGTT